>JBNJGQ010000089.1:0-6213 GCA_051747845.1 Pseudomonadota bacterium | reverse complement strand
CCACCAGGCATTGCAAAGTTTAAAAAAGGTGGAGGTGCCGGCGGGCACAACGGAATTAAAGACATTATTGCCCAAACAGGCAGCCAGGACTTTATGCGACTGCGTATCGGTATTGGCCACCCGGGCGATAAAACGAAAGTTACAGGTTTTGTTTTAGGCAAAGCCTCAGCAAATGAACAGCGGCTTATCGATGACTGTATCGATGAAGCCAGCCGCAGTATCGACACATTAATGGTGGACGGCTGGGGACCTGCACTGCAGCGTCTGCACAGCTACCGCCCTGAACAGAAAGGCTAAATTCTCATGGGATTTCGATGTGGTATCGTTGGTTTACCAAATGTGGGTAAATCCACACTTTTCAACGCACTGACAAAAGCAGGCATTGAAGCTGCAAACTTTCCATTCTGTACCATCGAACCAAATACGGGCGTTGTTCCTGTTCCTGATCCTCGCCTGGATAAATTAGCCGCTATAGTCAGTCCCGAGCGCGTTATTCCAACAACCATGGAGTTTGTTGATATCGCCGGGTTAGTTAAAGGCGCTTCAAAAGGCGAAGGTTTAGGTAACCAGTTTTTAGCGAACATCCGTGAAACCGACGCTATTGGTCATGTCGTGCGCTGCTTTGAAGACGACAATATTGTGCATGTCAGCGGTGGTATTGATCCTGCCGATGACATCGACACCATTAACACCGAGTTGGCATTAGCCGACTTAGACTCTGTTGATAAGTCTTTGTACCGTTTGAGTAAAAAAGCGAAAGGTGGTGACGCACAAGCTAAAGCAGAAATTGCGGTACTGGAGAAACTGAAGCCGGCACTTGATGAAGGTAAAATGGCTCGCTCTGTTGAGCTCAGCAAAGATGAGCGTGCAACCATTCGCTCGTACAACTTGCTGACTTTAAAGCCAACAATGTACATTGCCAACGTCAACGAAGACGGCTTTGAAAACAACCCTCATCTGGATAAAGTCCGTGAAATTGCAGCAACAGAAAACGCTGTTGTTGTTCCAGTGTGTGCTGCTATTGAATCAGAAATAGCCGAGCTGGACGAAGCTGACAAAGAAGAGTTTTTGAGCGAACTGGGTCAGGACGAACCAGGTTTGAACCGCGTTATTCGCGGTGGCTACGAGCTATTAAACCTGCACACATACTTCACTGCCGGCGTAAAGGAAGTTCGCGCCTGGACAGTTAAAGTAGGCTCAACGGCACCTCAGGCAGCCGGACGCATTCACACCGATTTTGAAAAAGGCTTTATTCGTGCCGAAATCGTTGGATATGACGACTATATTGCCAACAACGGTGAGCAAGGTGCAAAAGACGCCGGTAAGTGGCGTTTAGAAGGAAAAGAGTACATCGTAAAAGACGGCGATGTCATTCACTTCCGCTTTAACGTTTAAAAAAGCGACTTGTGGCTCGCACAATGCGGGCCACAACCTTTCCCCAACATCTTTAGTTTTCTACAATATCGCCATGCATTGGCGCCAACAAACCCAGTAACTGATTCTGAGCCGCAACCGGTATCTCATACTTTTCCATCGCCGCTATTAGGTGCTCCACCAGTGCATTAAAGTCCGCGTTAGTAACGCCCATGTTGCGATGCGATGTTTTCATATCATCTCCGCTGTAGTCACAAGGACCACCACTAACATCACATATTTGTTCACTAATGAGTTTATGCACCCGCATAATGTCCACATCAGTAAAATGATGAGCTATACGATCATCGCCACCCACTCGGTAAAGCATTTCTTCAACAACGGTTTCAATACCCTCTTGCTCCCCCAACTGCTGATACAAGTTCTGAGCAATTGACAGCGGAGTAAACAATAACACCGCCAATAACAGACCTATTCTCATAATTCCTCCTTAAAAAGCTGCCTGAACAGACAGATACCAGCCGGTTTGATCATCGAGTCCCGCTATTGAACCTAAGTCAGTGTAAGCGCCAACAACAGACACATGTTTATTTGGGAAGTAAGCGACAAAAAGATCTTTCCAGTCCTGCTCTTCAGCAAAGTTTAAATTATCGGGCTTCTGGCGGTATTCAATACCCACAGCCCAATAACGATTCAAAAAAGCCGCGACCGACGCTTCCGCAAGCCAGTCCCTGCTGTTCTCTTTGTCTCCGCCAAAGCCCAACAGGCCCAGTTGGTTCGCCTTGCTTGAACGCAAGGTTAAGTTTGCGACCCAGGTACGATGAAAAGGTCCATCCAACCAGGCTTTTGCGGCACTGACATACCAATCAACACTGCTGTCATCCTGAGAACCAACCGCTGAAGGCAGTGCGTAGTCTTTGTTCTTTTTGTGCTGCGCGCCCACACTGATTTGAGGTAAATCGCCATAAATGAGGTCGCCGACTAAACGCACTTTAGCACCAACAATACTTTGACTAAGCTCACCACCAATAGTGGACAGATCAAATGTTTGTTCCGCATACGACAATTCGATTCGGTTGTTCCAACTCACACTGGCGCCCTGCACGCTTAGGCGAAAGTCGTCTACAGCAACTTCACTTAAATTGACCGTTGCACCAAATTGACCTTCTCCTGCGTAGCTGCTTAACGTTGCCCAGGGGACAATACCGCCTCCGCCGGCTCCTTCTAGCGTACTGGCGCCCCCCGTTGCTAATAGCCTTGTTCCCTGGTCCGCGAACGTAACCGGACTAAAAAACAAAACTCCAGCCAAAATAAAGTGGCTTCCATACACTAAAGAATCTCTTATATTCATTTTCATTCTTTTAACTCATGGTCGGTTAAGTAATTCTTAAAATCTGAGATAGCTAAGGGTTTGCTAAAGTAATAGCCTTGCAGTTCATCGCACTGCAGCGACTGCAGTACCTTCCAACTGGCTTCATCTTCAACGCCTTCAGCAACCACTCGAAGACCCAATTCATGGGCGAGCTGAATGGTTGAGCGCACAATGGATTCATCCATAGCCTCTTCACTCAAATACTGCACAAACGCCCTGTCAACTTTGAGCTCTTCCACAGGCAACCTGCGTAACTGTGCCAGCGATGAATGCCCGGTGCCGTAATCATCAATTGAAATAGAAAACCCAAGACGTTTGAGTGTCTCTAGTCGCGCAATCGCTTTTTCAGGATCCTGCATGACCGCACTTTCCGTCACTTCCAGAACCAGGCGCTGCGGCAACTGAGGGAAACCCTTTATCAATTGTTCAAACAATAAAGGTAAGGCGTCACTTAACAGGTCAACCGTCGATAAATTAATACTCAACTTAAGAGTTTTTCCTTGCTGCTCCCAGTGACGAAGCAGCTCCACAGACTGCCTACAAACCCAGTCTGTTAATTCGGTGATAGCTCCCGACTGCTCTGCCAAAGGAATAAACTCATCAGGACCAACAAAGCCCAGCTTCTCACTCTGCCATCTTAAAAGCACTTCAGCACCCAAGACTGTACCGGTCTGACAGTTAATCTTAGGTTGTAACACCAGATGCAGCTCTTCATCTTTTACGGCGTCTTTTAACGACTCAATAATTTGCAGACGCCGCATGTGCTGTTCATCCAGCCCTTGCTGATACTCTACGTAGAAGCTCTGCTGAAGTTTGGCTTGCTGTACACTGACCTGCGCGCGTCGAACCAATAAATCAACATCTGCGCCTTGTTCGGGAAAACAAACAACACCTAAATTAAAAGCCAACCGATAGTCACTGTCTCCTACCTTAAAAGGCGACTTAAGAAATGTCTCTAACTGATTTACGCTGCTGTTTAGTTCAAAGTCTATTTGTTCGAACGAATACAAAATAGCAAACTCATCACCACCCACTCTCGCCAGTAAGGTCGAATTTACGCAGCACTGTCGTAAACGGTCGGACAATTGCCGCAAAATATCATCGCCAATTTCCTGACCAACACTGTCATTCAGCACACGGAACTGGCGAATATTTAAGAGTAATAAACAGCCGCGATTATTTGCATTGAGTAGCTTCTCTAACTCTTTTCGGAAAAACCGTCGGTTAGGTAAGTTAGTTAGATGATCATGAGATGCCTGATAAGAAATACGTTGTTCACGCTCAGAAATAGCCTTTCGCATGCTACCAAAAGTGTCAGCGAGTTTACCGAACTCATCATCATTTAATGACAGGTTCGTTTCACTGTAGTCGCCTTGCTGCAGTTTCTTTGCAGCTCCTGACAGCTGCTGCAATGGGCGTGATACTCCGCGCGCAATAATGACAGCTAACAACATAGCGACAACCAAAGCGGCAATGGCAATTAAAACAATTTGCCAACGCAGTCGTGTAAACTCCTCGGTTGCAGCAGCCAAAGATGTCGTCAGCACAACATGAACAGCATCACCCGAATCAAGATTAAGGATGACTTCATTACCGGCGAAGTCATGATTCAGTAACCAGCCATCCAAAACTCCGTTACTTTGAGTCAAAGTCTCCGATAAAGAGGAAACCTGTGGCTGCGATAGGCTCGAGGCGAGAACATCGTTAGAGCTCTCCAACCACAAACTGATATCAGCATTAGCCAGACTTTTTAGCTCCTCAGCTAATTCAGAATCGACTTCAAAGCCAAGTGTTGCCCACGCAATTAAATTGGGTGCATTGACCGGTACGGTGACTAACTGAAATAACTCGTCTTCCACTACGGCTAACTCGCGGTTTGAACCGGCCGCACTAGGGTTAATACGCAACTCATCAAAGGCGTGTGAAGAAGCAATTTCTTTCCCGTCGGGTGTTTGCAGTACCATTAATTCAGCTTCTATGCGTTCACCGTGGTTCACTAACGCTGAAATGATGGTTTCTCTGTCTTTGGAGGATACCGCCCGCTTAAATCCAAAATCATCGGTAAGAACTTCAGCTGCCTGAAGTAGCTGAGTGCTGCGGCTATCGAGCAGTTCTCGGAATACCTTTTCACTGACACTCAACTCTCGTTCAATTGAGCGTTCCAGTTGGTTTTCCGTTGCAACCCACACCGCTGCTAAGGCAACCAATAAAGCGCCGGCTACCAAACCGGCAAGAATAATAATTAAGCGAGTTCTAAACCGTGTGATCATTGGTTCCCTTTACGGTTAAATCGCTGTTCTAAACGAGAAGGCTCTTTTTCTTCCTGCTGAGGCGCAGATACCTCGACTTGTCCGGTGAGTTCCTCGCCATTAGGTGCTAATACTATGTTCTGAGCTTGAGATAAACTATCGCCCATCCAGTAATGCCATACCCTCACCTCTTCCAGCTTTTCGCTTCCGGGGAGGCTAAGCTCAGCGAAACCCTGTTCATCGGTCACGACTACGTCATAGTCATTACTTACCAGTACGTATGCAATCATCTGGTCATGGATATTACAGCCCAGGGTCACAATACCTTCTTTATCAAAGTTAACACTGGGCTGCTCTTTGTCTGAGTAAAGCTTTAACTCAAAATTCTTAGCTTCAGAGAACGAATACACGTGGTGACGAATATTATCGCTGTTAGGGAATACAACGTCAGTGTCTTTTTTTACAGCACTAACTGTGGGAGTAAACTGTTTATCCACCTGATCAACTACTGCTTCATTATTTTCACTAAGCTTATGTTTTTGGCTATCAATTAGTAGCGCGGCATTAGCTAAAGGCTGACCATTTGCATCAACTAATTTAACTTTTAAAGTCTCGGCAGACACATATTGGACACTTAAAACCGTCAATAAAAAAGCAGCAATTACATACTTCACACCAGCCCCCAGCAATAACTTAATACGTTCAACTCTAACGTAACCGAAAAAAACAAACTGCGCTATGATTGGAGTACGTACGAATGATCCACTATGGTTCATTTTTGGTAGGTTAGGCATAGACGCTTTTACTCGTAAGCTCGATGACAGGAGGGATACTCATGAGCCAGGATTATCGCACAGAGAAAGACAGCATGGGCGAAATCAAAGTCCCCCAGAATGCTCTTTACGCCGCACAAACTCAGCGCGCAGTTGATAACTTTTCCATTAGCGGGCTCACTCTGCCCGCTAAAATGATACAAGCCATAGCAATGGTAAAAGCCAGTGCGGCACGGGCTAACGCTAAAATCGGCCAGTTGGAACAAAAACATGCCGACGCTATTGCGCAAGCCGCTCAGGAAATCATTGATGGAAAACATCTGGAACACTTTCCGGTTGATGTATTCCAAACAGGCTCCGGCACTAGCTCTAACATGAACGTAAACGAAGTTATTGCCAATTTAGCAAAACAACAAGGTGTGGAAATTCACCCCAATGACCATGT
>JBNJGQ010000088.1:0-6253 GCA_051747845.1 Pseudomonadota bacterium | reverse complement strand
ATGTAATTTTGCCTGATTTGCGCTGGAACCGGGATGATATTGCTCACGTAACACGTGAAGAGTATGCAAACGATCGTGAACCGAAAAAGATGGGGCCTTATAAAGTTCACAGCGACCCTAACGCGAGCATGATCGGTGAAAAACAATGGCAGTGGCTGGAAAAAGAGTTGCAAAAACCTGCGCGTATAAAAGTCATTGGTTCCAGCTTACAACTTTTAGCAGACTTTACCGGCTGGGAGTCTTGGGCTAACTTCCCGTCTGACCGACAACGTTTGTTTAATCTTATTAAAAAACATAAGGTTAATGGTGTTATCTTGATAAGTGGCGATACCCACTGGGGTGAAATCAGTTACTACGACGAAGATTTAGACTACCCACTATGGGAAGTTACGTCATCAGGACTGACTCAGGAATGGAAAGACGTTAGCCCCAATAAACACCGCATCGGTCAGTTTATCAATAAGGTAAATTATGGCTCGTTGGATGTTGATTGGGAAAAAGACGATCCGGTTGTGACTCTGGGACTTTACGATGAAGCAGGTGATGTGGTTAACGAGCATCGCTTCAGATTGTCAACGTTGGAACCTTACGAATAAAAATTAAACGATGTGAGAAAGCTATGCCAAAAGTAGGAATGGAATCAATGCGGCGTCAGCAGTTAATCGATGCCACCATCGATGTGGTTGCTGACGTAGGCTTACGAGGAGCAACCATTAACTTAATTTCGCGCAGGGCGGGAATGTCGTCCGGTATTATCAGCCACTATTTTGGCGGTAAGCAGGCGTTAATTGAGGCTTCGGTTCGGTATTTGCTTTCTCAGCTCAAAATGGAGCAGTCGCCGGATAATCCGTATGACCGTTTAATGAAAATTGTTGATTTGAACTTTTCTGACGTACAACAAGCAGATTCAAGTACAAAGACCTGGTTAAGTTTCTGGGGGCAGTCAATGCATGATGCTGACCTCTACCGTTTACAGGAACTGAATAAACGCCGGCTTGTAAGTAATTTGCGTTACAGTTTTAAGCAACTATTGAACCCTGAAAGTGCGCGTGAGGCAGCGGAAGTGACTGCGGCGTTAATTGATGGTTTTTGGTTGCGCTGTGCATTGAGCCGGGCTAACGAGGAAAAGTTTAATCAGGCGAAAAGGTACTGCAAGAAATACGTTAATGGTGTGCTGGAACAGCACGGTGTCAGTTAAGCCATTGCCAAAATATAAGGGAGTTATCGTTGTCCTCTACATTACTTAAAAATTTCATTCATGGCCGTTACGTTAATGACAGCAGCCATGAATACTTTGACGTTATCAACCCAGGTACCGGGAAAGTGATTTATACCGTTGAATCGGCAGGCGAGTCGCTGCTGGAAGAAGCGGTGGCCAGTGCCCAAAAAGGGTTTGAGGTCTGGTCGAAAACCCCGGCAATTGAGCGATCTCGTGTATTACAACGTGCGGCGGCTATTTTAAGAGAGCGCAACGACGAGCTGGCCAAGCTTGAAGTGCTGGACACTGGTAAGCCTTGGCAAGAAGCGGTTGAAGTCGATGTTCAGACTGGGTCTGACGCGATCGAGTATTTTGGTAATTTATGCCCGTCGATGATGGGTGAGCAACAAAGTGTCGGTAATGACTTCTTTTACACGCGGCACGAGCCTTTGGGCGTTTGTTTCGGCATTGGCGCCTGGAACTATCCGTTGCAAATTGCTTGCTGGAAAGCGGCTGCGGCTCTTGCCGCGGGTAATAGCATGATTTTTAAGCCATCAGAAGAGACGCCCCGTGGCGCGGCGATGCTGGCAGAGATATTCATCGAAGCAGGCGTGCCGGAAGGCGTTTTTAACGTTGTTCATGGCGATGGTGTTGTCGGTAATTATCTGGTTGAGCATCCGTCTATTGCGAAAGTGTCGCTGACCGGTGAGGTCGGCACAGGCAAAAAAGTAATGGCTGCGGCGGCAGGCACGCTGAAAAATGTGACCATGGAACTGGGCGGTAAATCACCGCTTATTGTTTTTGATGATGCTGACATTGATGAAGCCGTAACTGGCGCCATGATGGGTAACTTTTATACCCAGGGCGAGGTCTGTACCAATGGCACGCGGGTCTTTGTGCATAAAGACTGTTACGACGTTTTTATGGAGCGTTTACTAGAACGCACCAAGAAGAATATCGTAGTTGGCGACCCGATGAACCCTGAAACTAACCTGGGCGCGTTAATTTCTGAAAATCACCTGCATAAAGTTATGTCTTATATTGAACTTGGCAAAGAGCAGGGCGCTACCCTGGCATTTGGTGGTAAGCAATTAAGGCCCGCTGGTTGTGAAAACGGTTATTTTATTGAACCGACTATTTTTACTGACTGCACTGATGACATGCGCATTACGCGGGAAGAAATTTTTGGGCCGGTGATGTCTGTTCTGACTTTTGAAACAGAAGAAGAGGTTATTCAACGCGCTAATAATACGGATTACGGACTGGCTGCTGGCATTTTCTGTCAGGATTTACGCAGAGCCCATCGTGTTATTGCACAACTGGAAGCCGGAATCTGCTGGATCAATGCCTACGCGAATTCGCCGGTCGAGATGCCGGTAGGTGGCTATAAGCAATCTGGTATTGGTCGTGAAAACGGTGTGGAAGCACTGAAGTCTTATACCCAGACAAAATCAATTTATGTCGGAATGGATAAGCTGGAAGGTCCATTCTAATGACAGTGAATGAGAAATTCGATTACATCATTGTGGGGGCGGGTTCGGCCGGTTGTGTGCTGGCCAACCGGTTAACCGAAGATCCGGATGTCTCGGTACTGTTGTTAGAAACCGGAGGCTCAGATAAAAGCATTTTTATCCAAATGCCCACTGCCTTATCGATACCCATGAACACCAAAAAGTACGCCTGGCAGTTTCATTCGGAACCAGAACCTTATCTGAACAATCGTGAAATGCATTGCCCACGGGGCAAGGTTCTTGGTGGGTCCTCGTCGATTAACGGCATGGTTTACGTGCGCGGGCATGCTCGTGACTTTGATGAATGGCAGGAGCATGGAGCTGAGGGCTGGGACTACCAGCATTGCCTGCCGTATTTTAAAAAGGCAGAAGACTGGGCCTTTGGTGCCGATGAATATCGTTCCAAAGATGGCCCCTTAGCCGTGAATAACGGTAACAATATGCAAAACCCGTTGTACAAAGCCTTTATTAAGGCTGGAGTTGATGCCGGCTATATGGAGACCAACGACTATAACGGTTTTCAGCAAGAAGGTTTTGGTGCCATGCATATGACCGTGAAAAACGGTGTGCGCTGGTCCGCTGCTAATGCGTATTTAAGGCCTGCTATGGCCAGACCTAATCTGACAATAAAAACCGGCGTTCAGGTCAGTAAAGTGCTGCTGGAAGACAAGCGGGCTATTGGCGTTGAGCTTTATGAGAAAAACAATATTGCTCGCTTTTTTGTGAATAAAGAAGTGCTTTTAAGTGCAGGCTCCATTGGCTCCCCGCATATTTTGCAGTTATCGGGTATTGGTAACAGTGACACCTTATCTACAGCAGGCATTGAAACTCAGCATGAGCTGCCTGGTGTCGGGGAAAACTTGCAGGACCACCTTGAGTTTTACTTTCAGTATCAGTGCAAAAAGCCGCTCACGCTGAACAGTAAGATCGGCCCTTTGAGCAAGTTGGCTATTGGTGTGCGCTGGATTTTATTCAAAACTGGTTTAGGCGCAACTAACCATTTTGAGTCCTGTGGTTTTATTCGCTCGAAAGAAGGTATTGAGTGGCCGGATCTGCAATACCATTTTCTACCCGCAGCCATTCGCTACGATGGTAAATCTGCTTTTGAAGGGCATGGTTTTCAGCTGCATATTGGGCACAACAAGCCGAAAAGCCGTGGTTGGGTGAAAGTTAAAAGCTCTGATCCTTTTACTCCTCCTAAGATTCAGTTTAATTACTTACAACACCATGACGACATTGAAGCATTTCGAGCCTGCGTGCGATTGTCTCGTGAGATTATTGCTCAACCGGCAATGGATGATTACCGCGGTGAGGAAATACAACCCGGAAAAGACATAATTACCGATGAGCAGATAGACGCTTTCGTGCGTGATGCAGTAGAAAGCGCTTATCACCCCTGCGGCAGTTGTCGCATGGGTGCCGAAGATGACGACATGGCAGTGATTGACCCACAAATGCGCGTGCGTGGTCTGCAAGGGCTTCGGGTTATTGATTCGTCAGTGTTTCCGACCATTCCAAACGGTAACCTGAACGCGCCAACCATTATGGTTGCAGAGCGAGCGGCAGATATCATCAGGCATCAGAATCTGCCGACGGCCGATGTCGACGTTTATAACGACCCGCAATGGCAACAGCGTCAGCGCAGTGGTGAGGCCAAGCGGAGCGCGTCATGCTAACTCTTGTCAGTATTGGCATGCTGTTTTTCATGGCCATGGTGGTCTTTATTGTTGTGCGCTGGGGACGGTTGAAACTTAACGGCCGCTACCCGGTGTCTACTTTGACATTCATTGCTATTTTATTTACCTCGGGTCTGGATGTCGGGTTAATCATGTTCCCGCTGACAGAGTTCCCGGTTTACGCCGATATAAAAGAAAACAGTGAGTACGCTTTTGCGAACCCTTTGGCTATTGAGTTTGGCTTCTGGGGCTTTCTGGTCTGGGCAATTTATTTCGTTACGTGCTTTTATTTCTGCGCAATTGAACCCAAAGTGAAATTCTTTGAGATTACCTGGGTTAAATGGATTAATAACATCGTCATCATTGGCACCTGTGCTTTTACCGCGCATTTGCTATTTGCCAACTTGAGTTGGTACTTACCCAGTATTGCGGTCAGCGAGGGCTTTCCCTGTTACTATGCGCTGATTGTCGGCGGCACCATTTTATTTGCGGTGTACTCAAGTACCGAGCTTAAGTTTGTTAAGATTCTCAGCTTGTCATCTGGTGGGCTATTCTTTGCGTTAATTCTTGGGCTCGGCAGTATCGCTTTACTGTCTGACAATGTTTCCGCGCCTGATTATTTTAATACCTTACCTTTATTGACCGACTACTTTGAACATCTGCACCGGTTTGTTCTGCCAATTAATGATTACCATGCGTTTTACCTATTCTGGTGGTTTGCCTGGAGCATTATGATTGGTCAGTTCACTGCGCGCTTTGTTGGTAACATGCGCACCATCTGGCTGTTCTTAGCCATGCTGATATGGCCGTCATTATCTATTGGTCTCTGGTTTAGTGTTTTATACTTATTCCATTTAAAAGGACTGGATACTTCCGGATTCATTAATCTGGCGATGGTGTTTGTTGGAATTGTTTTCGTGATCAACTCGCTGGACTCTTTAATCCGGCTTTACTCCGACAATCTGAACTTGACGGTGGCGCGTTTTGGCAAACAAAAGTATATGGCCTTACACGCCTTTTTGATGATGTCATTGACTGTATTATTTAGTGTTCAGTTTATAAAAATTCAGTGGGTTGGTGCGTTGGTTATTGGTATTGGTTTGTGTTGCTTTGTTTACATCGCGCTTGGTAAGCAACAGCAGCCGCTGCCTAAAACTGAGGCATTGGTACCGTTGCCTACTAAGAAGAAGTAACCTGATGCCATTGGATCAGGTTATGTTCAGTCCCCAGTCGTTATAGGCTGCTTGTGCCAGCTCGTCCCGGAATTTCGGGTCGGCAATATGAATAAGCTCACGTGCGCGTTCACTCATGCTCTTGGCGCGTAAGTTAGCGACTCCGTGCTCGGTGACAATGTAATGCACATGGGCGCGGGTTGTGACTACGCCAGCGCCTGGAGCAAGCAGAGAGCTAATGCGTGATACCGTTCCGCCACAGGCTGTTGAAGGTAGAGCAATAACCGAGCGACCACCGTCCGACAAGCTGGCGCCGCGAACAAAGTCCATTTGACCACCGACGCCGGAGTATATTTTCGTGCCAATAGAGTCGGCACAGACTTGCCCGCTCAGGTCGACCTGCAAGGCGCTGTTTATCGACATAACCTGCTTATTTTGGCGAATAACCGAGGTGTCATTGGTGTACTCAACATCAAGGAAGAAGACTTCCTGATTGTCATCAACAAAGTCATAAAGTGCCTGAGAACCCATAGCAAAAGTGGTGACAATGCGCCCGCGATGCTTACGCTTGCGACTGTTGTTTATGACGCCTCGTTCAACCAACGGTAAGACGCCGTCAGAGAACATTTCGGTGTGAATGCCTAAGTCTTTGTGATGATGCAGGCAAGCTAAAGTTGCGTCTGGTATTGCGCCAAT
>JBNJGQ010000087.1:0-6378 GCA_051747845.1 Pseudomonadota bacterium | reverse complement strand
CCAGTTAAAAGGTGACGTTGGCGAGTATACAGCGGACTCAGTTATTATCAGCACGGGCGCTTCAGCTAAGTACTTAGGCTTAGACTCAGAAGAAGCCTTTATGGGTAAAGGCGTTTCAGCTTGCGCAACATGTGACGGCTTTTTCTACAAAAAACAAAAGGTTTGCGTTGTCGGCGGCGGTAACACAGCCGTTGAGGAAGCGCTGTACCTGTCAAACATTGCCAGTGAAGTACACGTCATTCACCGCCGCGACACTTTCCGTGCGGAGAAAATTCTGGTTGATCGTCTGCATGAAAAAGAGCAAAACGGTAACGTTACCTTCCACCTGAACAAAACCTTAGATGAAGTTTTGGGTGATGACGCCGGCGTTACAGGGGTTCGTATTAAAGACACCCAAGACGGCAGCACAGAAGAGCTAGAAGTCGCTGGTTGCTTTATTGCCATTGGGCATCAACCAAATACCGGTATTTTTGACGGCGAACTGGAAATGCAGGACGGTTACATTCAGGTTCAAAGCGGTCTTCAGGGCAATGCGACGGCAACCAGTGTACCAGGTGTATTCGCTGCAGGTGATGTCATGGATCATATCTACCGTCAGGCTATTACTTCTGCAGGCACAGGCTGTATGGCCGCGTTGGATGCCGAACGTTACCTTGACGCACTGACTAAGTCTTAGTCGTCTAAAGTGATTGTTCAGCTCGATCCGGCATCGATCAGTTTCCCACCAACAGCGACAGCTTTGCACGAACCAAATGGGCTACTCGCTGTCGGTGGAGATTTATCGCCGGGTCGGCTGATACACGCTTACCAACAAGGTATATTTCCCTGGTTTTCTGATAACGACCCTATTCTTTGGTGGTCACCCAACCCCAGAGCAATTTTTTTCCCTGACAAAATTCACATCAGTCGCTCTCTTGCCAAAACAAATCGAAAACCAAACTGGCAAATCAGTATTAACCGCTGTTTTGTTGATGTTGTTCGCGCCTGTGCTGATCAGCGTTCTGATAACGAAGGTACCTGGATCACCGAAGAAATGATCGAGGCTTACTGCAAACTTCATAAGTTAGGTCATGCACACTCTGTCGAGGTGTGGTTTGACAACGAACTCGCCGGCGGTTTATACGGCATTTCTGTTGGTCGTGCTTTTTGTGGAGAAAGCATGTTTCATTACAAAACTGATGCCTCTAAAATTGCATTAGTTCGCTTTGCCCAGCACTTTAATGACTGTGGCGGACAACTTATAGATTGCCAGGTAGGTAACCCTCATTTATTTTCATTGGGGGCGGTTAATATGCATAGAGAACGCTTTTTAATGAAATTAAATATAGCCCAACAACAGTCGATGCCAGAAACTTTCTGGCAAACTCGCGAGATCCCTAATTCCGGAGAATTGTAGTGCAATTTGGAGTGACGAAAGAAAGTCAGTGTCACTATTTAACGGCAGAAGACGAACGTCTCGTTGTCGCCCTCCCCAATGAGCTGGAACCACTTAACGCCGATCTTTATCAGCAATTAATGCAACACGGCTTTCGAAGAAGCCACAACGACGTTTACCGTCCTCATTGTCGTTTATGCAGCGCTTGCCAGTCTCTCCGGGTAGTTGTGCCCGAGTTTCACTTTAGTAAGAATCAAAAACGACTGTTAAACAAAAACCGTGATTTAACTCTCAGTATTAAACAAGCACCGGAGACTGATTACGATGAGCTGTTTTCGCGGTTTATTAATGAACGTCACTCCGACGGCGAGATGTACCCGCCTGACCCAGAGAAGTTCTGGAACTGGGTTTCCTGTGACTGGTTAACTCCCGAGTTACTAGAGTGGCGCAATAGCAATGAAGAGCTGATCATTGTTTCGGTTGCCGACAGAACCGCGGATGCTATGTCAGCCGTGTATACCTTTTTTAATCCTGACCACGACAAACGCTCACCGGGAACTTTCGCCGTGCTGGAAATGCTCCGCTTAGCGCAGCAAAGACAGGTATCGAGACTGTATCTCGGGTATCAAATTGATGACTGCAAGAAGATGAATTATAAAACTCGATTTGCGCCATATGAACGACTGGTTGGCAATCATTGGAAAAAAGAGCTAAAATCGCACACACTTTAGGCTTCAAACAAATATTAGAGGATTTTAATGGCGAAAGAAGACAGTATTGAGATGCAAGGAACGGTTCTTGAAACCCTTCCTAACACTATGTTCCGAGTGGAGTTGGAAAATGGTCATGTGGTTACTGCCCATATTTCAGGAAAAATGCGCAAGCACTATATCCGCATCCTGACAGGCGATACCGTGACTGTACAGTTAACTCCGTACGACCTGACAAAAGGCCGCATCGTCTTCCGCGCACGTTAATCCGCACTGAGGATTAAAAAAACCGGCCTGGTTAACGGGCCGGTTTTTTCATTTCTGACTGACGTCTTTAATTAGCCTTCGACAGTTTCGTTCTTACTGTCGTAGTCAAAGGTTAATCCGTCTTTGTCATTCGCGCTGACTTTCACGCTTCCACCACGGGCAAGCTTACCGAACAGAATTTCATTGGCTAACGTCTTTTTCAGGTGTTCCTGGATAACCCGGCTCATTGGACGGGCACCCATTTCCTTGTCATAGCCCTTCTCTGCTATCCAGGCATGAGCGGAAGGATCAACCTCAAGCGAAACGCCTTTCTTATCCAGCTGAGCCTGCAACTCGCAAATAAACTTATCAACGACTTGTTCAAGCACTTCCGGCGTCAGATGGTTAAACCAAACAATACCGTCTAGGCGGTTACGAAATTCCGGCGTGAAAATGTTGTTAATTTCAGCAAGCGCATCAAAGCTGTGATCCTGCTGCTTAAAGCCAATGGATTTACGAACAGTTTCACGAACACCGGCGTTTGTTGTCATAACAATAATTACGTTGCGGAAATCAGCCTTACGCCCATTATTATCCGTTAAAGTACCGTTATCCATTACCTGCAGCAGTATGTTGAATACATCGCTGTGAGCCTTCTCAAGCTCATCTAGCAACAACACACAGTGTGGCTGCTTGATAACCGCATCGGTTAACAAGCCACCCTGCTCATAACCGACATACCCGGGAGGTGCACCGATTAAGCGACTCACCGCATGGCGTTCCATGTATTCCGACATATCAAAGCGAACCAGCTCAATACCCATAGCTTTAGCCAGTTGCTGAGTAACTTCGGTTTTACCAACACCCGTTGGTCCGGCAAAAATGAACGAGCCTATTGGCTGGTTTTCGTTAGCAAGCCCTGAGCGTGACAACCGAATAGCAGCTGTCAGCTTATCAATCGCTTCATCCTGACCAAAGACAACCATTTTCAGGTTGCGATCAAGCTGCTTCAGTAAGTCCTGATCGGACTGTGAAATCGACTGTTCAGGAATACGGGCTATTTTCGCAATAATGGTTTCAATATCCGCTACACCGACCGTTTTACGGCGCTTAGACGGTGGCAATAAGCGCTGTGAAGCACCGGCTTCATCCATCACGTCAATGGCTTTGTCTGGTAAATGCCTTTCGTTAATGTATTTAGCAGAAAGCTCTGCCGCCGCTTTAATTGCAGGCTGTGTATAGCGAATGCCGTGATGGCTTTCGTATCTCTCTTTCAGTCCCATTAGTATTTTTGTGGTGTCTTCAACCGAAGGCTCAACCACATCCACTTTCTGGAAGCGACGAACTAATGCTCTGTCTTTTTCAAAAACGTTCTTAAACTCGTTGTATGTCGTCGAACCAATGCATTTTAACTGACCGCTGGAAAGCAGAGGCTTTATCAGGTTAGACGCATCCAATACACCACCGCTGGCCGCACCCGCACCAATGATGGTATGAATTTCATCAATAAATAAAATGGCATGTTCTTTTTCCTGAAGCTCTTTCAAAAGCATTTTGAAACGCTTCTCAAAGTCACCCCGGTATTTTGTACCCGCCAGCAAGTCACCCATATCCAGTGAATAGATGGTTGCGTCAGAGAGAATTTCAGGCACTTCGCCTTTAATAATGCGGTAAGCAAGGCCTTCGGCTATGGCCGTTTTACCCACACCGGCTTCACCCACTAAAAGCGGGTTGTTTTTGCGACGTCGGCAGAGAATTTGAGCGCAACGCTCAAGCTCATAATCGCGGCCTATCAGCGGATCTATTTTGCCTTCTTTAGCCTGCACATTTAGGTTTGAGCAGAAACGTTGTAAATAACTCTGCTGCTCATCATTTCCTTTCATGGCCTCTTCTTCGACCATTTCTTCATCTACCGGCTCGTCATCAATACGAGATATTCCGTGCGAAATGAAGTTCACAATATCCAGCCGGGTAATATCGTTCTTATTCAGTAAATAAACCGCCTGCGATTCCTGCTCACTAAAAATAGCGACAAGCACGTTCGCTCCGGTAACCTCAGCATTACCAGAAGACTGCACATGAAACACTGCACGTTGCAATACTCGTTGGAAACCTAATGTTGGTTGCGTATCAGGACTTTCCTCGTCAGGACCGAACAGTGGTGTACTGCGGTCAATGTAACTCAGCAGTTCTTCTTTCAATTGTTGAAAGTTTGCCCCACAGGCACGAAGCGCTTCAGATGCATCTGGGTTATCCAACAATGCAACCAATAAGTGCTCAACTGTCATCAGTTCATGATTACGTTCGCGCGCTAGCCGAAACGCATCGTTTAGCGTTAATTCAAGGGCTTTATTCAACATAGACCACTCCTTCCCAGACAACTCGGCTCATTCTTGCTCCATAGTACATAATAACGGATGCTGATTTTCCCGAGCGTATTGGTTTACCTGTACGACTTTAGTTTCGGCGATTTCCGCAGAATATACACCGCAAACGGCCTTCCCTTTATAATGCACCTGCAACATGGTGTCCGTGGCGCGCTCCTGATCCATCTTAAAAAATCTCATCAACACTTCAATCACAAAATCCATGGGGGTGTAGTCATCGTTGTTAATGATGACTTTATACATGGATGGTGGCTTGAGCTCCTGCTTTTCCTCTGTATCGCTAAGGTGCTGGTGGTCAAACTGACTCATTTATTAACAACCTGCCATAATAATAGTTTTAAATTTACCCAAAATAAGAAAAAAACAACCAAAATATTAACAACGTAGGTTATTTTTTAAACTTTAGGGCTTGACTAATCACTCACGTCACCTAGAGTTAAACATGGTGCTAAATCGGCGATTTTTCAAGCCACCGCACCTAATAATAATAAACTATCTGTTGCAGAAGAAGGATGTAGAAGTATGGCTACCGGAAAAGTCAAATGGTTCAATAATTCGAAAGGCTTCGGCTTTATCGAAAGCGAGGACCGCGAAGGTGATATTTTCGCTCACTATTCAACCATTGAGATGGAAGGCTATCGCACACTGAAAGCGGGACAACCCGTAGAGTTCGAACTCGAGGAAGGTCCCAAAGGTTTGCACGCCAACAACATTGTTCCCGGTCCTGCCGATAAATAATACCGGCTTAACCAAACAATTGAGTGCCTTTAAAACGCCGGCTTGTCCGGCGTTTTAATTCACTCAACAACATCTTCTAACTATCTATACCAAAATAACGCCGTAATTGATCACGTAAATTCGGTGGCGTCCCGTTTATTGTTAAGGTATCAGTGGCTGCATCGTAGTGTACTCTCTCACCTAAGGCTGTGTGATCAAAACCAACACTGACACCGCCGCCCTGCCCCTGAAATTTCACCAGCTTACGTAATGTCGACTTATCCGCAGGAAAATCATCAACTAATTCGCGTGAATTCTGTTCGGCAAAGTCTTTAGAGAAGCTTTCAAAGCTTTTTTCTGCAGGATAGGCTTCTGCAAATTGCTCTGAGAGATCTTTGATTTTTACCGTATCGCCTTGTTTCCATTGGTCGTCACAGTATTCATAAGCGGCTTTACTTAACGCTTGCCGTTGCTCGTTTTCCAGCTCCGACTGCTTTGCATACTCCTGTACAGAATCAACCAGTTGTTGTGTATGGGCTTTTGAATTCAAACGCTCAGTACAGCCTAAAAAGTCTAAAAAGAAATCTGAAACCTTACGTCCGGCACGACCTTTAATAAAAGAGATGTACCTTTCGCTTTCAGGAGCGGTTTTCCATTCGGTTAAATCAATTCGCGCCGCTAACTGTACTTTTGTAATATCCAGTTGGGATGAGCGGTCAACAGCTAGGTCAGGGTTAATTGTGACCCCTTCCTTTACTGGTAAGAAGCACACCAATAAATATTCAGTACTAATGTGCTGGTAACGAGTAACTAACAGGAAACCCGCTTCCAATAAATTATAGTTTTGCAGCTCTTCTAAAAGTAACTTGGCAGACTGCTGACTGAACTCAACAAAGTCCAGTTGTCCGTCATACCAAGAGGTTAGCTGCTCAGGGAAAGGCCC
>JBNJGQ010000086.1:1728-6471 GCA_051747845.1 Pseudomonadota bacterium | reverse complement strand
GGAATGGCTTGCTGTTGAATTGGAGTAGGGGTGGTATAACCGCATTCAGTAACGGCTCGTAATATATCGTCGCTCAATCCCAATGACTGGAATGAGGCTTGGTTTTGTTCTGTGGACATGAAGCTCCGGGAGTTATAATAGTCGATACCACACTTACGTGGCTTTTTGGCATTGTACCACAGACGGCAGTAAACCTTTATTTAGAAACAAGCGTAATAAGATAACTTTTTCTTGATTTGATGAAAAAGTGAGCGCATTATTCGCGCCGCTTTACCCTGAGTTTAGGGTGTTTAGAGGAATTTTTATGTTGTACCGCCCCTGGGTTGACTCCGCTAACCGGGTTTTCACTGGTGTTCTGCTTGTCCAGTTACTGATCACCTGTGTTATAGCGTTTCTTACTGACGACTGGTTTGTTCCTGTCGTCCTGTCATTGCTTATTGTCTCTTTACCTTTACTTCTTATTAGGACCTCAGGTCAAAGTAAACTGACAAGGCATGTGATAGCCGCCGCGATCCAATTAATTACAGCTGTTCATATTGATCAGACCATGGGTCTGGTTGAAATGCATTTTGAAATTTTTGTGGTAATGGCGTTTCTTATTTATTACCGCGACTGGATGATTGTCGTAACCAGTGTTGGAGTGGTTGCAGTACATCACATTTTATTCTTTGTTCTGCAGTCCAACGGCGCCGACGTTTATATATTTGCTGAGAGCTATGTGACCTTAGGTATCCTCGCTATTCATGCAGGCTTTGCTGTAGCTGAAGGGGCTGTACTTTGTGTGATAGCCAAACAAAGCGATACCGAAGCAGTCAGTGCCCAAACATTGCGTAACAGCATTGCCGATATCGTTAAGCAGTCGGATAAACTGAATTTAATGGTCGATGTCAGCGGTAAAACAGATGAAATTACTGCCTTTAAAGATTTACTGCTTCAGTTCCGGAAGAATATTCAAAGTACCCGTCGTCTATCAACGCAGGTTCAGGATGTGTCGGGGGCATTGTCTTATGAAAGCGAAGAGCTTATAAAAAGTCGACAGAACAGCTCGCAAGAAGTTGACAGTATAGCCAGTGCGATTGAGCAAATGGCCGTTACTATCAGCAGCATTTCAGAGCAAGCTAATTTAGCCAAAGTTTCAGCTGAAGAGTCGATTGATCGCTCAGAAAAGGCGGCTAGTGTGTCTGAAACGGCTGCTGGATCTATAAGCTCCTTAAAAACGAATGTTCTGGCAACCAATGATAAATTGAAAACCCTGGACAGGCAGTGTCATCAAATATCGGATGTTATCGGAGCCATTAATGACATCACCAAACAAACCAATTTATTAGCTCTGAACGCAGCTATTGAAGCCGCCCGAGCGGGTGAAGAAGGTCGGGGTTTTGCAGTGGTAGCTGACGAAGTAAGGTCATTAGCCGCAACCACCGGAAAAAACGCCGAACAAATTAGCCAAATTAGCCAAAATATACTTACCGAAGTGGCTGAGGCAGTAAAGTCAATGGATGCTTGTGTTCAGCAAATTGACGAGGCGGTAACCTATTCAGAAGAGTCTGGCTCTTCCATGAAAACGGTTGCACAGCGCATTAATGACGTGGCTCAAAAAGTCATTTCTGTTGCCGCCGCTACCGAGGAACAGAGAAACGCTAGTGAAGATATTTCGCGCTCAGCGCAGACTATGCGAGAGTTGTCTGAAGCAGAGACACAGTTATTGCTGAACGGGCAGAAAAACGCCACATCACTAAAAACAGCTTCAACCCAACTGGACTCAGAAGTAGGGCGCTTTATTGTTGACTAAGCTATCAGGAAAAGCCCGAACTCGTTGGCTTATTATTATTATTTTTGCCTGGTTTGCATTAGTTCTATGGGGCTTGAGTTACTTACTGGAACAGCGTTTGGTCTGGTTTGATGAAAAGAGCCAACTACTTGAGCTGGGCAATAATGGCGAATTAGCTCAACCTTTGGTAACTGAGTTGATAAATAAAGGGTTTTCGGTGAACGGAAGCGTTTTTCATATTAGCTCACAAAACTGTAACTGTAATTGGCGCAGTGCCGGACACACCAGTAGCGTAAAACGTCAAGTAACAGAGTCAGGTGGCAGGAACTACAATATTGACATAGATCAAATCAGCGAGCTAAAGAGGTTCGTTCCTGCAACACCAGCCATTATTATGTTTAATGAATCATCAGAACTAATTTACCTTGGGCCATACGCCGATGGTGCATTCTGTACAACTGAAAATAGTTTTGTGGAAGCGTTAATTCCTTTAGTTTCAATGGAAGAAAAGGCTCCCGAGTGGATTAATACCGTTGCGAAAGGGTGCTATTGCAGCGTTTAATTTGGACAAAAAGCGGAGCCATTAAAATGGAAGTAAGACAAACCTTTATTGAGTTTCTGGAAGTTATTCCGGACGGCGCAATTGTGATTAACCGACAAGGCGTAATTATTGCCGTTAATCAGGCCGCAGCTTCAATGTTTCGTTATTCTTCGTCTTCTATGCTGGAACAGCACCTTAACCAATTGCTTCCTGAGGATGTTCGAGAAAAACACGACCAGCACTTAGCGACATTTTTCAAACACCCCGGGCGACGCTCAATGGGAAACGGCTTGATCTTCCCGGCTGTGCGCCGCGATAGTTCAACCTTTCACGTGGATATCATGCTTAACCAGTTAGAGTTGGAAGGTGAGTTGTATGGTATTGCCATAGTACGCGACTACACTTTACAAAAAAAAGCTGAAGATAAAATTCGTCTGGAACTGAAATTTGAGAAACGTCAGGCGCTGACTGATCACCTAACCGGCATTATGAACCGACGAGCTTTTACTGCGCAATTACAGGATGAAATTGAGCAACTGATAGAACATGGAACGCCTTTCGCGGTTAGCTTTATCGATTTGGATGACTTTAAAGAAGTTAACGATGAGCACGGGCACCATTTTGGCGATGAGGTTCTGCAGAAAATTGCACAACTGATCCGACTGCACAGTCGACATACAGACTATGTTGCTCGTATTGGCGGCGATGAGTTTGCGACCATACACCCAATGATTTCTGCCGATGATGCACAGCACATGATGCAGCGAATGCGCAGTGAGTTAGTGAGTGGTATTGGACACGCTGAACTGCCGGTAACCTTGTCCATTGGATTGTGCCAATGTGATAAGCCGTCCGAGCATTACACCATAGAACATATTATGGCGAGGGCCGATAAGGCGATGTATCAGGCCAAGAAAGAGGGCAAAAATGCGGTCGTGCTTACGGATTAACTGTAATAAAACGTAATTAAGTTTGATTGTTACTGAAGGTCTACTCTAAAGTGGCTCCAGGACTTTAAAGGAGAGACCATGGGAATCTTCACATCCTATCTACGAATGATTTTACTGATTATAGGCGTATTGGCCGGAATACAGTTACCTGGCTTTGTCGATCAGTATGGAAAAAGCTTGCAGGCACATTTAATTGAATCTGAACGCAGCCTTAATGAATTCCGCGACGAAGCAGAAAAGTTTTTTGATGGCAGCATTGAGGAGCTCATTGCCCATTATCAAGCCAGCGATGACAGAGTGTTTCAGGAAGGCGGGCAGAGTATCAGCGCCATTTATCAACGCTACCAACAGCTAAATAAAGCGCATGGGGACTTTAACCAAAATGCATGGAATGCCTATCAACAGGCGTTTTTCACGCCTGTGGAAGATATTCAGCAAGAGGTTAGAAGCGATTTTTCTTACACCGTTAAACTGAATCCCGGTGCTATTTTGTTTGGCTTGGTTTCGGGGTTAATACTGGCGGTATTTGGTGAACTTATTGTTCGACTGCTGGCGAGGCCCTTTCGACAATCTCAGCGCAGTTAAGTCCACTGGGTAGTGTGCCGTAATTAAAACCGCTATTAATATCAAGTCGGCCTGTGCAAAAGGCATCAGCTATTTCTGGGCCGGCATGTTGAACCAATAACGCCGCCTGGAGGCCAACGGCCATAGAGTCAGCAATGGTGCGAGCGCGATATTGTAGGGTTTTGGTGTTACCAAATTCCTCTTTTAGTTTGACCATAAACATGTCCAGTCTTTTGTCAGCGCCTTTTGCGCGTTGCAATTCCGCGAAATAGGCATCCAGGACTTCAGGCTGTTTCTCTATGGCTCTTAGAATATCAAGACACTGAACATTACCACTACCTTCCCAGATAGCGTTGACGGGTGACTCACGAAAGAGTCTTGGCATAATGTGGTTTTCCATAACACCACTTCCACCAATGACCTCCATCGCTTCATAGGCATGATTAGGCGTTCGTTTACAAATCCAGTATTTGCCAATAGGCGTAGCAATGCGCGATAACAGTTTCTCATGCTCGTTGTCCTGATTATCCATTGCTCGAGCCATTCGCATCATGTAAGTCATGGCGGCTTCACTTTCAAGCGCGAGATCAGCTAATAGATTCTGCATCAGTGGTTGTTCGCTAAGTCTGGCGCCAAAAGCTTCTCTGTTACTGGCATGGTGAATCGCCTGAGCCGTTGCTTGACGCATACCCGACGACGAACCAATCATGCAGTCATAACGTGTGGTTGCGACCATCTCGATTATGGTTCGAACGCCGCGGCCTTCCTCACCGACCATCCAGCCCAAAGCACCGCGAAGCTCAGTTTCACTTGAAGCGTTCGCAGCATTACCCATTTTTTGCTTCAGCTGCTGAAGTTGGATGGGGTTTTTGGAGCCATCAGGGCGCCATCTTGGAACTAAAAAGCAGGACAGGCCA
>JBNJGQ010000086.1:0-1628 GCA_051747845.1 Pseudomonadota bacterium | reverse complement strand
AGTCCGTGCTCAATTGCTGTTGTCATTAATTGATGATAACTGGGGTGAAAATCCACCTGATCAATACGATGTCCGTAGCGATCATGAGTGCGTAATTCGGGTTGGTACTTGTTGGCCTGAAAGCCAAGTTCGATGCTTTCTTTTTTACCGGCCAGTTCGCCAAAAGCGGTAAGGTCGGAATAAGCCCAGCTAGCACCTTCGCGCTCTACAGCCTGCTGTAAAGCCTTGTCGGCCAGATACAGGTTATAGTTCTCTAACGGCTTAGGCTGGTTTTCAACGTCGTGCGTACTAGCCATATATTGTTCGGCTTTTGGGTAATGCTGAGTCATTTCTTACTCCTTGTTACTTCTGAGTGAAGCAAGATAAATTTTATTCGTCAATAGACTAATGGTTGCCTTTTGAGCGTTTTTTGATAACAGTAAGGTTAACAATTAAAAAACAGATGCAGTAATTGCCTTGCTTCAAACTATTATTAGAAGTCTGATACTCACGGTTACTTGGATATTTCTGTGGCGTGTTGCCGCAGTGATGGAGTATGGCCCACATGCGAGTATTTGGTTTCCCCCTGCGGGACTGACATTTGCCGCATTCCTGGTCATGAGCTGGCGAGCTTTTCCGGCCATTCTCATTGCCGGAGTTGTAACGACATTTTGGGTTTCTGAGTTATATGGAGGCGATACTCCGGCTCAAGAGCTGTTAACCACCGGCGCTCTTTTTGGGGTTGCTCATACCTTACCTTATTTCTTAGGGGCCTGGTTGTTGCGTTCAAAGCTTACCCGGCTGGGCAGTTATGGGCTTGCCAGTACTATAATGACCTTTCTTGGCGTTGCCGCTCTTTCATCATTTTGCGCCGCCTGGTTGGGCACCGAAGTCATGATTTCAGGTAACCTGCTGGAAGCCGATGCTATTTGGTATACCTGGCTGCCTTGGTGGATAGGAGACATGAGTGGGGTTATTGTTCTTTCACCGATTTTTATTGCCCTGATGAGTTGGCGTTATCCGCAACTGGAGCATTGGCTTGGAGGGCTTAGCTTTACGGTAAAAAACGGGAACCAAAGCTCTTTTCTTTGGAAATTACTACTGATTCTGGTTTTGTTGAGTTTGAGCCTCATATTGACGGCAACGGCAAATAAAGATGAAGCGGCTTTCTCAATATTCTTTCTGATTCTCCCTTTACTCTGGGTTTCGTATACTGAATCCCCTTTAAATACGGCCATATCATTAGCGTTGTTCAGTACTATTACGGCATTTTCTGTCGGCACCTTAGGACTGATGGACTACGCAATTGTGTATCAGTTCGCCGTTACGATAATTGCGGCAAGCGCCTGGTTCGGATTAACGGTTCCAACACTCATTGCTCATAATCAGTTACTGACTCGCCAGGTCTCAGAGGACCGGTTAACAAAAACGGCTTCGCGTGAGCATTTTATGCAGCGCGCAGACGCTCTAATTAACCTGAGTAAACGCCAGAATAAACCCGTTTCATTGATCATGTTCGATGTGGATGAATTTAAAAAGATTAATGATACTTATGGACACATAGCTGGTGATCGTGCTTTGGTTCAAGTGACAAACATTGTTTCTTCAGTATTGAGAAGCAGTGATTTACTTGGGCGTTTTGGTGGTGA
>JBNJGQ010000085.1:0-6526 GCA_051747845.1 Pseudomonadota bacterium | reverse complement strand
AACTGGTTCATAATGCAGCCCGCTTTGAATAAAGCGTTTATGGTGACTCTGCGGGTCCCCTCGCAACGCTAACTGGTGAACCCGGTCAGGCCCGGAAGGGAGCAGCCGTAGTCAGGGATGTGTGTGCCGAGGTGTGGCTGGTAGAGTCGCCACCCAATTTTTATTAATCGCCGTCAGGGCGTTTCCTTCCTTTTAAAAACTCTAATGCTTCAGTTATCGCTTTATGCACTTGCATTTCCATATCCAGACGCTTTGACGGCGGTAAAAAGAAGGCCATATCAACTTCGTGCCGAATGTAGCGTGGCGGTAACTGGTTGAGCACCAGACAACAGAGGTCAGAAAGAAACTCCTGACTGTACTGTTTCTCTAATTCCAACTCTTCTATCCGGTCGGCAACTAAGCGTTCATAGTAATTGTGGATGTCATCATCAAACTTCATACATGTTTCCTTCTGTTAGCTGACTTTCAGTATAGACATGATAACTGGCTCTTAGTAGTTGAGCATGAGCGCGGATTAAACGATCTAAGTTACGTTGATAACCACCTCCGATAACGGCCGCCAGGGGAATATCTTCGCGTTGTGCAAAGCCTAGTACAGAAAGGTCACGTTGAAAAATTCCGGTCAGACTAACACTCAGGTGACCGAGCTCATCGCGTTGATAAATATCGACACCGGCGTCGTATAAAATAAGATCGGGTTTTACGTCTCGCTTAATAAATTGCAGGGTTTCCTGCAAAGTATCCAGGTACTGCCCATCGGATGTATGTTTGGCTAAGGGTCTGTCTAAGTCAGACTGAACTTTAGAGAAAGGAAAGTTGCGCTCGCCATGGATTGAACAGGTAAAAACTCTGTCATCATTAACAAATAGAGTGGCCGTTCCATCTCCCTGGTGAACGTCGGTATCCAATATTGCGATTTTTAAGTTTGGGTACTTAAGCAGCAGTTCATTGCAGGCAATTGCCAAATCGTTGATTAAGCAAAAACCACTTCCCCAGTCTTTATGAGCATGATGGTAACCGCCGGAGAAGTGAATAGCGACACCATGAGTTAATGCCAGCTCAGTGGTTAACAGAGTTCCTCCGGCTGAGGTCAGAGTGCGCTGCAATAAGCGCTCCGACCAGGGGAAACCAATTCGACGCCAGCGTGCCTTATCCATGCTGTTTGTACGAAGTTGATTTATGTAATGTGAACAATGGGTGTGGTCAATTTGCTGCCAACTAAGAGCGCTTGGTTGATGCCACTGGTGCTCTTTGGCACCGTGCTTTACCGCCCAGTCTTTTAATAAACGGTATTTTTCTATTGGGTAGCGATGTCGGGGAGGTAAGTCTAATTCACTATATAAAGGTGAATAAATAAAGGGGACGTCAACCTTCTTCATAACGACTGATCTTTTTCTCCAGAGTATCAATAGCCATTTGGCAGCGGTTAAGTCGTTGCTGAGCTCGCTGTATTAACGCCGGATCGTTTTGAGAAACTGCGTTATCCAGGTTTTCTGTCAGCCGTCTTTCATAGTCTCTATAAGTAACAAGCTGTTGATGCAATTGCTGAATCTTATTTTGTGCCGTAATGCGACTGTCTTGTTCTTGCTTAGGAAGTTTATTAATACGCAATGCAGTGGTTAAAGCTTCAAGTTGCAGGCTCAGACGCTCAGCGAGATAATGCTGAGCTTGCTGACCTTCAGTTCTTTGAAGCTGAGCAAAGGTGTCCTGAGTTTCAGTTACGTAATCAACTGCTAGGTTAGAGCGTCTACTGAAAAGTGATGGACTGAACCACTTCTCGCTCAGTTCATTCTGTTTTTGTCGATTTTTTGCATCAATTTGCTCAGCTCGCTCACTTAAATTGGTGAGCAACTGTTCAATATGTTGTATTGACGTTACATTTAATATCTCTCTCATGCCTTTATCTTAAAGGAATTTGGAACTTAGGTCACTAAATTGGGTCTGTTATTGAATATAGGCCGACAAATTAGTTGTTTAAAAAACGTTGAAATTCAAAAGTCAGTGTTGTTCGTCGATCAAAAAGTGATACTATTCTAGAAGGAGTAATATCCCGAGTTAGGTAGATAAGCACCTAAATTCAGGGTATGAAAAGAGTTGACGACAGGATGTTGTCCGAGAAAAAATCTGGAAATTACGCGACTCCAGATCCGTGTTCTACACTGGATATATAGCGACAGCTATAGCGCGGTTGACTCAGTTTACTTGGTTGACAGCGTATAGTCATCGTGGGAGTATTCATTGGTATTGCTGTATTTTAGGCAATAAAAATAAAGTGTAGAACTAGATCTTTTCGTCATTCAAACAACTGGTGTTTCGCGCCTTAGGCGTTGAAGCGGAAGTTAAGTCAAATTGGTTGGGAACTATGACCAAAGTAATCAAAAGAACCAAACTCGCTGCAACCCTGATGGGTGTGATGGCGTTTGCTGGCACCGGCGTTGCCGCTGCGCAGCAAGTAGATGTAGCTAAGCTACAAAACGAAGAGAAGAAGATTTTGAACGCCGATGAACAGTCGCAAAAGAAAATCGACTCTTTGTTCGAGCAGAGCCAAGATCTTCTTATCGAGTATCGCTCAGTTGTTTCTGAGTATGAGAACTTGAAAGTCTATAACGATCACGTTCAACGTTTGGTCAATGACCAAAACGAGACGCTTGAGTCTCTCCAGAAACAAATTGATGGAATCGAACGCACTAAGCAGGGCGTTGTTCCTTTGATGTATGAAATGATCGATTCGCTTGAACAGTTCGTGAAATTGGACATTCCAATTCACCGTGAAAAGCGTATGGATCGTGTTGAGCGTCTGCGTGACATCATGGACAGTTCAAGTGTTTCTACATCAGAGCAATTCCGCCAAATCATCGAAGCTTATCAAACAGAAATGGACTACGGTTCAGGTTTGATTTCTTACCAGGGTAATCTGGAAGTTGACGGTGAGGAAGTTGCTGTTGATTATTTCCACATGGGCCGTGTTGCATTCCTAGCGCAGTCATTAGACATGAAAAATGCTTGGATCTACAACAACGAGACCGATGAGTGGACTGCTTTGGAAGACGAGTTTATCCGTCCTCTGACCCAAGCGATTCGTATGTCACGTAAGCAAACAGCTTACGATCTGGTGAAACTTCCAGTATTCGCAGCGGAGAGTGCAGAATGAATAAATTAGTTAAATCGTTAATGATTGCAGCAGCAGTCACCCTTTCTGCCGGTACGACTCTCGCTGCACAAGCTCAGGATGATGCTGAAGCTAAGAACCTTGATGAGCTGCTACAGCTTGTTGAAAAGAACCGTGTTTCTTCTCGTGAACTTAACGCTGATCGTGAGCGAGAGTTCACAGCGGCTCGTGCTGATAAGCAGGCTTTGCTTAATCAGGCTAAAGAGCAGCGTGATGAAGAAAAAGCTCGTGGTAAACGTTTGCAGGAAGAGTTTTCTGAAAACGAAGTAGAGCTATCTAACAAAGAACAAGAACTCGAGAATGCTAAAGGCACCTTGGGTGAAATGTTCGGTGTTGTACGTGGTGCAGCGACAGAAACTATCGGTCGTATTGCAACGTCAATTGTTAGTGCTCAGTACCCAGGCCGTGAAGATGTTTTAGAAAGTCTGTCTGAAGCGAAAGAACTTCCTACTCTGGAAGAGCTTGAAGAGCTTTGGAAAGCACTTCTGACTGAAATGGTCGAGTCAGGCAAAGTGGTTAAATTTAATACTGATGTGACGCTTCTTGATGGTGGTAGTGAAAGCCGTGAAGTGGTTCGTATTGGTACCTTTAACCTAGTTTCTGACGGTGAGTACTTAGTTTATAACGACTCAACTGAGCAAGTTCAGCCGTTAGGTCGTCAGCCGGAAGGTAGTGCGACTGGACAAGCTGAAGAGTTCGGAAATACTGAAGAAGGTTACGAAGGTGTATTCCTTGATCCTTCAAAAGGCCAGATTCTGGGCTTGTTAACTCAGAAAAAGACTTTGGTAGAACGTTATCACCAGGGTGATACTGTTGGTTATGTTATTACTGCGGTATTAATTCTTGGTCTGTTAATTTCTGTATTCAAACTGGTTACTTTGACAGCTTCAGCCGGGAAAATCCGTGCTCAGTTGAAAAATCCAGATCAGCCTAAAGACAACAACGCATTAGGCCGTATCTTGAAGGTATACCATGAGAATAAGAGCTCAGACGTTGAAAACCTGGAGTTAAAACTGGATGAAGCGATTCTGCGCGAAACGCCGAGAGTTGAAAGTGGCATTAATGTCATCAAGATTCTTGCGGCTATCGCACCATTGCTTGGTCTGTTAGGTACGGTTGTTGGTATGATTGGTACCTTCCAGTCGATTACACTGTTTGGTACTGGTGATCCGAAGATCATGGCAGGTGACATCTCTATGGCGTTGGTAACAACGGCTATGGGTCTGATCGCTGCTATTCCATTGATTTTGGCTCACAGTATTGTGGCTACACGCGGCAAGTCTATTGTCCATATTCTGGACGAGCAAGCTGCGGGTATCGTAGCTTCGCACTCGGAGAAGGAGTAACCCATGCTTTACCTGATGGAACTTTGGGAATCTATCAGGGATTTTCTGGCTACCGGTGGCGATGTCTTGTACATCGTCATGGGGGTGCTCTTTCTAATGTGGGTACTGATGATTGAGCGTTATTGGTACCTTACAGGTGCTTTCCCTAAACTTCGCAAAGAAATTATTGCAAAGTGGGATGCCCGTAAGGACACCACCTCATGGTACGCCCATAGAATCCGTGAAGCATGGATCTCCGAAGCGAACAATAAACTGAATGCACGTATTCTGTTGATTAAAACTTGTGTTGCCTTATGTCCGCTGGTCGGGCTGTTGGGTACCGTGACAGGTATGATTACGGTGTTTGAAATCATGTCTGTACAAGGGACGGGTAACCCTCGTCTGATGGCATCGGGTATTTCGATGGCGACTATCCCGACAATGGCGGGAATGGTTGCAGCGCTATCCGGTATGTTCTTCGCGACGCGTCTTGAAAGCAAAGTACGTAGAGCGAAAGAAGGCCTTGTTGACAGTTTGCCACATCACTAAGAGAGTAAAACTATGGCACGTAATCGTAATCGAGAAGAGGAAGATGCGTCGATCGACATGACGCCGATGCTCGACATCGTCTTCATTATGTTGATCTTCTTTATCGTAACGACCTCATTCGTCAAAGAAGCTGGTATTCAGGTAAATAAACCTGAAGCGAATAATACGACCAAGGAGCCTTCAGCTAACATCTTTATCGCAATTCGCGATACCGGTGAAGTCTGGATGGATAAGCGTCAAGTAGATGTAGAGCGTGTAGGCGCAAACATTGAACGTATGCTTGCCGAACAGCCAACTGACGTTGTTGTAATCCAGGCAGATAAACAAGCTGAACATGGTGTCGTTGTAGAAGTCATGGACCAGGTTAAGGAAGCGGGTATCGATAAGATATCCATAGCTGCGGAGAATAACTAATATGGTGCGCTTTTTAGTATCTTTACTACTAGGTGCCGCCGTTACGTTTGCTCTGTTTGCTTTCATGGCTTACTTAATCGGCGGAGGAGCGCAGCGTAACGAAGCGCCGCCTCCATCGCCGGTCATTGACATCGTAACGTCGCCACCTGAGTCTGACGTTCAGGAGCGTCGGCGTACTCCGCCGCCGCCACCGCCGCCACCGGAGCAACCACCAGAAACACCGCAGTCTGATCCAGACACATCAGACAGCGATATGGGCATGAGCATGGGTTTTGATGTTGATGTTGGTGGAGCTGATACAGGACTTTCTGGTCCAGGTGGAGGTTTAAGTTCTGACGGTGACGCAACACCTATCGTTCGTATTGAACCGCGTTATCCGCCATCAGCGGCCAGAAACGGCACCGAAGGTTGGGTACAACTGCGATTCACTATTGATGAGCAAGGTGGTGTAACTGACGTTGAAGTCATCGATTCTGAACCTCGTCGAGTTTTTGACCGAGAGGCTCGCCGCGCATTGTTGCGTTGGAAGTATAAGCCGAAGGTTATTGATGGTAAGCCTGTCCGTCAGGAAGGCATGACTGTACAACTCGACTTCACAATGGATGGGAACTAAGAAATGAAATATATATTAAAAACATTTGTTAGTGCCCTGGCTTTTGCTTCGGTTATGTCGATGACAACGGTTCAGGCTTCGGCTCAGGACCTTGGCTTCAGCATTCCGGATAAAGAGACCGTTGAGGCGCAGAAAAAAGCTCGCGACAATAAAGCTGCTTCGCAGAGTATTGGACGAGCCATCATGGACGCCTTCGAGCTGTATGAAGAAGAGAAAATAAAGGAAGCAATCGAAGTCCTTGAAGAGCAGGATCCTGACCCAGGTTACGACTCTGCTTATCTAGGCCGCTTTCTTGGTAACCTTTATGCAGCAGATGAGCGCATGGCCGATGCGTTGGAAGTCTTAAAAAGCGCTGTCGATCAAGACGTGCTTGGTTGGAACGACCAGGCAGCAGCGATGAAACTGGTAGGTCAAATTAGTCTTCAGGAAGAGAAGTACGAACAGAGTCTTGAATAC
>JBNJGQ010000084.1:0-6754 GCA_051747845.1 Pseudomonadota bacterium | reverse complement strand
TCGCTCCGGTGGCCAGGCTGCGTCCAAAGCATCCATCACATTCATGCCATGAGCGGCCATGGCGTCTTTTAAGTACACATTGTCAGCGTCATGAGCCGACATAAGCCAGTCAGGGTTTAGTACACCGGCAATGGCCTGTGATCCCATCATACCGCCAAAGCGTCCTTCTTCTTCAGCAGTGCCGACCACCCATACAGGATGCTTCAATTTAATGTCATTTTCTTTGATCGAGCGCAAAACTTCGAACCCGGCAAGCGCCCCAAGTGCACCATCAAAAATGCCACCAGCCGGAACCGTGTCTAAATGCGAGCCGGTAAGAACGGCCGGTTTTTTAAGATAGTCACCAATACCGAAGAACACATTACCGGCACCATCCATAAAGGTTTCGAACCCTTCGGCTTTGGCCTGATCCATCATCCAGCGACGCGCCTCCATATCGGCATCGCTAAAGCCCCAACGGTAAACGCCGTGATCGGTCTCGTTATAACCAATGTTGGACAGTTCAAGCACGGATTTTTTTAAACGGTCTGAATTAATACTCAGCATAGTACCTCCTTAGCTTCTGTTATAAGCGTAGGACATAAACTACAGAGCAACAAAAAGGCACCCATAAAAAAGCCCGCACCAAAAGGCGCGGGCAAAGGTTGCACGGGGCAAGGGGAGCCCCTAGAGGGTTTACGACAGTTTGCGTGCAGTTAAGGCTGCATTAAGTACCGCCGCCAACTTAATTGACGATTGAATTGCTTGTGCTGAAACCTCGTGCTTCAGCAAGGTTTGTACGTGCGAGTCAATGCACATACCACAACCATTCAGTGCCGATACCGCCAGTGAGAACAACTCAAAGTCAGCTTTATCCACACCCGGGTTAGCCATTGCGTTCATGCGGAGTCCCGCAGGAAGCTTAGAAAACTGTTTATCGCTTGATAAGTGCAGGAAGCGATAATAAACGTTATTCATTGCCATTAATGACGCTGCAGTTTTTGCCGCCGTCTTAACGTTTTCTTCAATTTTGCCTTCGGCTTCTTCTTCCACTGCCTGAGTCAGCTCGTCGTCCGACAAGGTGTAAACCAACGAAAGTGCTGTGCCGTAGAATTGGTCATTTGTTAAACCTGACTGCTCAACGTTTGAAAACAAGCTCGACAGGTTTAGTTTGGTGTCTTTACTGTGATCACCCAGTAACTGTTTATAGTCTGCAATTGCCATGCTTAACTCCTGAAATACTGTAAAAGTGCCTAGCGGGCGCCGATGGCAATGCCATCAGCACCTAGGTTTGGGAATTAACACCGATTAAAGGGTGTCGCCGCCCAATGCACGGTTACAAGGACACAGTTCATCGGTCTGTAAGCCGTCTAAAATACGAACGATTTCTGCCGGGTTACGACCCACGTTCAGGTTGTTTACCGATACGTGCTGGATAACGTTGTGCGGGTCAACAATGAAGGTAGCACGCAAAGCAACATTTTCAGCTTTGTCACGAACGCCCAGGCCATCAACCAAAGAGCCGTCGTCAGCAAAAGAATACTGGTTCAAACGGTCCAGGTCAGGGTGCTCACGGCGCCATGCCAATTTCACAAATTCGTTATCTGTGCTGCCGCCCATAACAACAGCGTCACGGTCAGCAAAGTCTTCGTTCAGTTTTGCGAACTCGACAATTTCAGTTGGGCAAACAAAAGTGAAGTCTTTCGGGTAGAAGAAAATGATTTTCCACTTACCTTCAAAGCTGTTGTTGTCGATAGTCTCAAAAGCACTTTCGCCGTTCTCTTCCGGCATATTGAACTTAGGTTTTGCCGCAATTACGCTGAATTCTGGTAGTTTATCGCCTACTGTTAACATAAATAGTCTCCGTGGTTGGGATTTAAAATGTATTCGTTCCTTAACGAGTCGAGAGCTAGTGTACGGATGGAGACAGATTGGATAAAACGAATAAAACGAATTATGATAATCGAAAATACCAATTAAAAACGCGACAGGTACCCCATGAGTAAATTGCCAAGTTTGAAAAACCTAAGTTACCTACTGGCACTGCACCAGGAACAAAACTTTAATCGCGCGGCCGCTGAATGTAATGTCAGCCAGTCCACCTTAAGTAGCGGTATTCAAAACCTGGAAGAACAGCTCGATTGTCAGCTTATTGAGCGTGACCATAAATCCTTTCTCTTTACCGCCTTAGGCGAAGAAATTGTGGAAAAAGCGCGGGACATCATCAGCGCGTCGGAAGAGTTACTGCACTATGCTCAGGGTCAGGGCAATATTATGGAAGGGCCTTTAAGGCTTGGAATTATCCCTACCATAGCCCCTTTTGTTATTGGTGAACTGAGTAAAAATTTACAAAGTAAATTTCCTAAACTGCTGTTGCAGCTCTCTGAGGACACAACACAAAACCTACTACACCGTCTACGTAACGGCGAACTGGATATTCTTTTGCTGGCGCTGCCTATGGACATACAGGGCAACCAAAAATGGATACTGGGCCGTGACCCATTCAAGCTAGTGGTGCATAAAGAGTTAGCCGAGACAGTAGGGGAACCGGTTGATTACGACAAACTGCCTGATCGCAGTATTTTTCTGCTGGAAAAAGAGCACTGTATGACCGGCCATGCAGTAGCAGCCTGCCAGCTTACCGACTCCATTAAAATGAACCCTTTTACGGCCACTAGCTTACATAGCCTGGTTCAAATGGCCGATGCCCGGTTAGGCGCTACCTTTGTTCCGCAAATGGCAATTGACCAGGGTATTTTAGAAAACACCGACTTGGTTTCGTTAAAGCCAACCGGTCAGGAGGCTTCTCGTGATATCGGCCTGGTGTATCGTCCTACCACCAGTCGTCGGCAAACCTTTCGCAAAGTCGCGGAAGAAATTGCCCGCCTGTTACCGATTAATACACTCAACTAACGACGTCTGGCCGGCGGCAACGGATAACGTTCCGCCAGGCTGATGCTCTCACCATCGGGTTTAATCACCCGGGCATGGCGACGGTTTAAACGACGTGGATCGGTTACACCGCAGGAGTGCGCAATGATATTGACGCCATATTCCATGTACTTGTGATAGTTAGCCGCACGTACCGACTTATCCTCTGGATCCAGCCCTCTCATCAGTCTTGGATCATCCGTTGTAACACCCGTCGGGCAAGTGTTTTTATTACACTGCATAGCCTGAATACAGCCCAGTGAAAACATAAAACCCCGGGCCGAGGTTACAAAATCCGCTCCCATAGCAATGGCCCAGGCCACATCGGCCGGAGTTATCATTTTGCCAGAAACAATAACCCTGACCCTTCCGTGTAAACCGGATTCGGTGAGTTTATCAATGAGTATCGGCAAACTTTCTGTCACTCTTAAACCAACGTAGTCCATCAGTGGCTGGGGGGCCGCTCCTGTTCCGCCATCGGCACTATCCAGAGTAATGAAATCAGGAGCTGACTCTTCGCCGCGAGTTAAAATGCAATCGAGTAGTTCATCTATCCAGGAAGGGTCGCCCATTACAAACTTAAAGCCGGTTGGCTTACCGGTGATCTTGCGAACCTTTTCAATGAAATCGAGCAATTCTTCGTTATTGCCAATTTCCGGATGCCGGTTTGGACTGATAGCATCTTCGCCTTCTACAATACCGCGAATTTGAGCTATCTCACTGTTAACCTTGATACCAGGAAGGATGCCGCCTTTGCCCGGCTTAGCGCCTTGACTCAGTTTAATTTCGAACATTTTCACATTATCGTGACGGCCCAGCTCTGCCAGACGATCCTCATCTAACCGACCTTCTTTATCGCGAACACCAAACTTCGCGGTACCCATTTGAAACACAATGTCGCAATGCCCCATTAAATGATAAGGCGACAAACCACCCTCACCCGTATTCAACCAACAACCCGCTTTTGCAGCTCCTTGCGACAACGACTTAACCGCAACAGGTGACAATGCACCATAGCTCATGCCGGAAATATGAAAGTACGACACCGGAGAATAAGGCGTCTGACAATAAGGGCCAATAGTAATGGGTTCTGGGGACGTGGCCTGCTCAGCCATAGGTGGGTAAGGCGCGTTACTGAAAATAATGGTTCCTGTACGGCTTAAGTCACGCGTTGAACCAAAAGCAACGTTGCGGTCAGCGTTCTTCGCTGCACGGTATACCCAACTACGCTGTGCCCGGTTAAAAGGCATTTCTTCGCGATCCATAGCAAAGAAATACTGACGCATGAACTCGCCCATGCGCTCGAACATATAGCGGAAACGTCCAACAACGGGATAATTATGGCGGATGGTATGCCGGTTTTGGGTTCTGTCGACAACATACATAATGCCTACAGAAACAACCAGTGCAATAATCACTAATACAAAAGCAGCGGCTAACCACTGCGCTAAAACCAGTAACGAGTCGGTACTAAACACCTTGCTGCTCATGAATTTCCAATGCTTTTTTTATAATTGATAACCGTATTAACGGCCAAAGCGACGAACAGATCAAGCACAGTTTCATCAAAATTCTGATGAATGACGTATACTGAAGGTAATTCAATAAGAAGGAGAGACCAATGTTCAATCCAAAAATCGTTTTAACCGCTATGCTAGCGGCTTCTGTCAGCACGGCCGTCACCGCTGAAGACGTCGAAACAGAACGTCATAAAGTCAGTGTCAGCACACTTGCTGATGGCTTCACAAACCCTTGGGGTATGACATTTCTTCCGGATAAAAGCATTTTAGTAACAGAGCGAACGGGAGATATCTACTGGGTATCAGCTAATGGTAACTACCGCGAAAAAATCAGCGGCACCCCAGAAGTGGTAGCTAAAAGTCAGGGCGGTATGCTGGATATTACCGTTGACCCGGACTTTGAAGAAAACAACTGGGTTTACATTAGCTACTCCGAAGCAGCTCAGGACGGCAGTAAAGGCAACAGTACGGCCGTTATGCGTGCCAAGCTTAATGACAAAGAGTTTACGGATAAGGAAGTTATCTTCCGTCAGGCACCAAAATATGAGAGCAATGCTCACTTTGGTTCACGCTTAGTTTTTTCTCCTGAGGGACATCTATACATTACCTTAGGTGACCGTTACTCACGTATGGATGATGCACAGACATTAGATAACCATCACGGTAAAATCGTACGGATTTGGCCGGATGGCAGCATACCGGAAGACAACCCCTTTGTTGGCGACGACAACGCACTTGACGAAATTTGGTCCTATGGTCACCGCAACGTACAGGGCGCTGATATTCATCCTGAAACCGGAAAGTTATGGTCGGTTGAACACGGACCGCAAGGCGGCGATGAAGTGAATATTCCTGAAGCCGGCAAAAACTATGGCTGGCCGGAAGTGACATACGGTGTTGACTACGGTGGAGGAACCATCAGCGAGGATGCCGTAAAAGAAGGCACTGAGCAGCCGTTTTATTACTGGGTTCCGTCTATTGCAACAGCCGGCGCCACCTTCTATACCGGAGATGCTTTCCCTGAATGGAAAGGTGACTTCTTCGTCGCGGCACTGAAGAGTTCTTTGGTTGCCCGCCTGGACTTATATGAAGGCCGCATGATGCATGAAGAGCGCTTATTTGAAGACTCTGTTGATGCGCGCATTCGTGACATTAAACAAGGACCCGATGGTTACCTTTACTTATTAACCGATGAGTCTGACGGTGCCATTATTCAGATAAAACCAGCGGATTAACAATGTCATATTCAGCAGTTTTAAAGAAACTCACTTACACGGGGCTGCCTTTATTGGCGGCCTCTTTCGTTGTTCACTCAACAGAAGTTGATGAAACCGTTGTGGTTACAGCCACCCAGAGCGAGACACCCTGGCTAACCACTGCTGCAAGCATTGACCGCGTGAACGTAGAAAACACCTTACCCTCAATGAAAATTGATGCCGGTGACGCCTTAGCCGGTGTGGCCGGTATTCAGGCGGACAGCCGCTATAACTACGCACAGGATACACGCCTGGTGGTTCGCGGCTTCGGCTCACGAGCAGCGTTTGGGGTCAGAGGTTTGCAGCTTAATGTCGATGGTATTCCTTTGTCTATGCCCGATGGCCAGGCTCAAACCTCGAGTATTTTTCTCGACAGCATTGATTCGCTGGAAGTTTTACGCGGCCCATTAGCCACCTTGTACGGTAACTCCGGTGGTGGTGTGGTTGAATGGTTCAGCCGCAAACCGACTGAAACAGCACTGGAGTGGGGTGGCCAGTTCAGCGAGAACAACACACAGCGGTATAACGTTAATGCCCAGTGGGCAACCGACAATAAGCAACTGCAGGTTTTGGCATCAGACTTTCAGACTGACGGCCCGCGTCGGCATAATTCCGCCGAGCGCCAGCAACAGGCAGTGCGCTGGTACCATCAATGGGATGATCAGAACCGCTTTATTATCCGCTACGATAATAACGATGCGCCACTATTGCAGGACCCCAGCGCATTAACCCCTGAAGACTGGCGTGAAGACCCGGCCCAGACAGTACAACGGGCAGTTGATTTCAATACCCGCAAAGACATTCACCACCGTCATGGTTCGTTCAGCTGGTTTCATGAACGTGACAATGGCGAGGGTTTACTGTCACTGTGGCAGGGCGACCGCGATATTGAGCAGTTCCTGCCGTTTGCCGGCGATGGTGACACAAGCTCGGGCGCGGTTATCGACGTTTCTCGCCAGTTTGAGGGGGCTCATGCCCGTTGGCGCCAGCGTGGAGTCAACTGGTCGGCAACCGTGGGAGCGCAATTAGAGCGCCAGCAAGATCACCGCTTTGGTTTTGTGAATAACA
>JBNJGQ010000083.1:0-6847 GCA_051747845.1 Pseudomonadota bacterium | reverse complement strand
ATTACATTAGTGAGACGAAAAGCTCTTAGAAGTAAGCTTTAAAACGGCAATAGTCGTGTTCTATTCAGCGCACCACCCTTAGCAAGGTGGTGCGTTTTTGTATCAATTATGCACTTAATTGATTCCCACCTTTCCTTTTTGCGCGGTACATCGCCTCGTCAGCCTGACTGATTAGGGTGTCTGCGGTATCACCGTGTTGTGGCCACAAGGCCATACCCATACTGCAGGTAACAACTTCTTCACCATGGGGCAGTTGTAGCGGTGCCTGCATTGCTAGCCGGATTTTCTCCGCGACAGCACGTACAGTAGCTATACCTTCGTCTGTTGAGGGGACGGCATCAATAAGCACCACGAATTCATCGCCACCCAGTCGGGCCACAGTGTCGGTTGTGCGGATTGCCGAAGCCATGCGTTGGGCAACTTCTTTTAACAGCTGATCGCCTGTGGCGTGACCGTATTCATCATTAATGACCTTGAACTTATCGAGATCCAGATACAGAAGACCTAAACCGGTACCGTCTCGTGCGGCCCGCTTTTGGGCTGTACTAACTCTGTCATAGAACAAAGCGCGATTAGGCAATTGCGTTAAAGGATCAGTCAGTGCCATGTGCTCCAGACGAGCAATCAAGCTTTCGCGGTCGTGCTCCAGGCGCTTTTGTTCAGAAATATCGCGGGCGACGCCAACTCGCCTTTGATCACGCTCTGACCAGCGAGCTGACCAAAGTATGTGTGCAACGGAGCCGTCTTTACGTATATAACGGTTTTCGAAGTGCACCACTTGGTCACCGGAGTTTATTTTCTGTGCTATAGCCATGGTTGCCTGATGGTCGTCAGGGTGAATGAAGTCGAACATTGAACGACTCATCATTTCGTCCGGGGTATAACCAAATACGCGCTGAGCGCCAGGGCTTAAGTAACTAAACCGGTGCTGATGGTCAACGACGCAAATAGCATCGAGCAGAAGATCCATATACTCGGCGAGTTCTGCAAATGCAGTTTTGTTCATGAGTTTGCCCGGTTTTTTCTGGAATTATAGCCATCTTAATGGAAGCTGCTACATAAGTAACCTGTGATCATACAAGTTCCAATCACTATGAAACCGCGCTAGCATAAGAAAAAAGCAGAAAAAGTGACTTATGAAATATTGGCGTAAATACCATCCAACCATTGGCACTGATGATCCCAGGTATCATCAGGTGTCACTGATCTATAGCGTCTTGCTGATTATGCTGGTTTATTCCGGTTTAATTGGCGTGCTCAATATTACGCTTTTTGATTCTGCCGATATTGCGATATACGATTTCTCCGGCTTTGTTTTAGCCGCTGCTATCTACTTTTACGTTAGCCGTGGTGGTAATTTCAAAGTGGCTGGGTGGATAGTGACTCTAACTTTGGTTTTCGTCCTGTTAGCTTTTATTCATTTGGCTGAAGGACGAAACTATTCGTTGCTGTGGGTTACGATTTTACCGCCGATTGCCTTTTTCTTATTGGGGCCAACCGCCGGTACCTGGGTGACGGGACTGGTATTCGCTTATTGCGGCTGGTTTTTGTATCAACTGTTGGCTCTTGGTATTCCGGGAAATTTAAGTTTAGGGGCTCTTTTTAATTTTGTGGAAGTGTCAACCGCACAGGTGTTTCTATTTCGCTATTATGAACGCTCAAGGCGTGAGGCTTATGAGCAACTGCAGAAGACTTCAATAACAGATCCTTTAACGGGCATTTTCAACCGCCTGCATATAGATAATAGCTTAAAGAGGTTACTGGCCTCTTCGAAGCGTGACTCAAAACCTACATCGATATTGTTGCTGGATGTCGATCATTTCAAACGCATTAATGATAAATATGGGCACATCGCGGGTGATAAAGTATTGGTGGCAATTGGCAAAATAATGAAAGAGACAACCAGGGAAGGAGACTTAGTAGGTCGCTGGGGTGGTGAAGAATTCTTAATTATTTGTCCTGATACTGATGGTGATAAGGCGGCAAATATTGCGAACCGGATTGTAGAAAAACTTAATAAGCAGCCTCTAATGGGCGACATTAATGCGACCGTCAGTATTGGTATTGCAACAGCTCCGGGCCGCGATAAAAAGGATACCATTGAGACTCTTCTGCAAACTGCTGATAAAAACCTTTACAAGGCAAAAGCAGATGGGAGAAATACGGTGGTTGCCAGCTACGATGATATCGCCTTAAATTCAGCCCACAGTACAACTTAACGAACTCAAAACCAGCGCGGCACCTCGGCCTTGTACTGAAGGTATTTGTCACCGTAAAGTTCACCCAATGCCTGTTCTTCTTTTACCGCTTGCAGCTGTATCATCGCCACACCCATTGCCAGGCAGACGAGAGTAAACAGGCTTGGCAACGTCAAAAATAGACCAATTTGTCCCAGCATAATGGCTAAAAACATAGGGTTTCGGGTACGTGAAAAAGGTCCTTCTGTCAGCAAAGCCCGGTTTCTATCGGAATCTATACCTGAGCGCCAGTCTTGTCTCATGTAAGCATGGTTGTAGCTTACCATTCCCAGAGAGACCAGCATGGTGACCATGCCAATGGAAAGAACCCAGGGGTTATAAAGTGGTGCGATCATGCCCAGCCAGGGGTCTATAGGGAAAAAGACCCGGGCAATACAAACAGCGAGAATGGCCCCACGAAAAAGGTTGAAGACCTGTCTTATCCACCAGGTAGCACTGCCTTTTTCTCCATACTGAATGTGACTTTGTTCGGTGCGTTTTGAAAGCCCAATGGCCGTGCTGGCGTAATGAACCGCAATAAAGAGAAAGTACAGTGCTAAAAAATGACGGCTAATCAGGTCGATATCAGACAAAAAGCGCTCCGTTCAGTTGGTATGCTTAATCTCTCCCATTTTACGGTTCTTTAAAGATATTGAAAGAGTTGAGTGAAGTCGCCACTTCTGTGCTATTCATTAAGTAAGCGATTTAAACTGAGGGGAGCGTTATGCGACATACATTCTATTCCGGTCTGGCTTTAAGTGGCATGCTGTTATTGGCAGGCTGTGCATCGCCTTCTTCCTCAGTACTTATTGGGGATGCTCGCCCCGAAATTCCGGTAGAGCAGGTGAAAGTGTACTTAGAAAAGCCGGAAAGCTACGAAGAAATTGCGTTGATAGAGGCGACCAGTGACTCGTCCTGGAGTTTTGGCGAACAGGCTAAAGTAGAAGCGGTTTTACAACGTTTGAAAGAAGAAGCGGCGAAGGTAGGCGCAAATGGGGTTTTACTTGAAAAAACGGGTGATAAAGAAGGTAACTCTGTTTATGTGGGTACGGGTGCCGGTAGTTATTCGGGGAACGTTGGTTTTGGTGTTAGTGTCGGTAAGGCGTTTGGACTGACCGATAAAACCGGAGAAGGCATCGCTATTTATGTCGAGCCTGGTAAAGAGGATGCCGATCCGGTTGAGGAGCAAGAATAAAAGCGATTTGCTAACTGCGAGACAATGTCTTAATTAAGTGCCAGCCAAACTGAGTTTTGACCGGCCCGTGCACTTCAAGAGTGGGCTTACCGAACACGACTTTGTCAAAAGCAGGAACCATTTGGCCGCGGTTAAACTCGCCTAAATCGCCGCCTTTTTTGCCGGAGGGACAAAGTGAGTGTTTACGTGCTAACTCTGCAAACTTAGCGCCCTGCGCAAGTTGCTCTTTTAGCTTTTCGGCTTCGTCTTTGGTTTCTACCAAAATATGTAATGCGTGTGCTCGTGCCATTCTTTACCTCCGGTGGCTATTGGCTTTATTCAGGGACTTCGGTTGCGTTCCAGTTGACGGCTTGCCAGCGTCCATCACGCTCAATTAAAACACCAGTATTGTAATAGTATTTTGTCACTTTTCCTTCTTCTTCGGCGGTTAGCGTGAAATTAAATACCACGGTATCGCCAAACTGTTTTACTTCAATGTCTTCGGCTTCGTACCAAACTTCTACTTCTTCAGGGTCTTTAGCTTTGGCGTCTTCCATGCCGGACATAAGGTGTTCTTTACCAAAGCGGTTCCCGCTGGAGCTGGTATAGGTGAGTTCTTCTGCCCAGAACCGGTCGTGAGCTTTTGGTGAATTAATGCTGGCGCCATACAAAAATGCTTTTACGGCTTTTGTTGTGGCTTTTTCGACACTTTCTTGAGCTAAACTTGTGATGCTGAATAAAAGAGTAAAAACGATCAGTAAGTATCGCATTGGTATCATTCCTTTAAGTTATGCCGTTATTTTCGATATGCTGTAAGCATATGGCAAGCTTTCATGTACAGCAAACAGGTTTACAAATGCTTATCAAACAAACGGAACTTCAGTTACGGGCTCGGTCGCGAGGTTTTCATCTTATTACCAGCGAGGTTGAACAGGCTTTATCGCAGCTTGGGTCCGTGCAGGTGGGGTTGTTGCATATGTTTATCCGGCACACCTCTGCGTCGTTAACCATTAATGAAAACGCGGATCCAACGGTTAGGCAGGACTTTGAAAGCCATTTCAATGAAATGGTACCGGAGAATGCACCCTATTATCGTCATACGTTTGAGGGGCCTGATGATATGCCGGCGCATTTAAAATCAAGCATTCTTGGTAGTAGTCTGACCGTTCCTGTGACAAATGGTCGTTTAAACTTGGGAACCTGGCAGGGTATTTATCTTTGCGAGCATCGTGACCATGGCGGCGAACGCACCCTGGTTCTCACGCTTCAGGGTGAGTAGAGAGTTGGTGAGTACTAACTTTAGCCGAAGCGTCCAATAACAAAAATAAGTGCCAGAGCGGCAACGATACAAACGATAGCGATAACGCCGTACTTGTAAATGCGCTGGTCTTTAATTTTAGTGGTCATGATTTTTCTCTATGTTTCTATGTTGATAGCTTGCGCATTGCCCATAAACCAATGATTGGTCCGGGCAGCAAAAGCCAGGTAACCCACTCGTTATGTATAGACCACAAATTACTGGTTAGCCATATAGCCGGTAGTGTTAATGAAAATCCAATGGCATTCATTATGGCCAGTGCAGAACCAACATTTTCTTTGGGCGCAAACTGAGCGGCCAGCGCTGAAAACTGCGGAGAGTCGGCAATAACGGTAAGGCCCCACAACAGCAATAAACCTAAAAGCATCCAGGCGGGAAGTCCTGTCAGTAAAGGGTACAGCAAACAAATGATCCCAGAGCTGAATAATGCCAGTCTGGCAACGGTTAGCCCTGCTAAGTTTTTGGTCAGTAAGCCACCGCCAATACAGCCCAGACTGCCAATAGCAATAATGAAAAAGGCCAGCCAGGGTACTGCACTTAAAGGCAGGTTGAGAGCGGTTAAAGGTTGCAACACCAGCAATGGTGTTAACATCCAGAACGCGTATAGCTCCCAGCAGTGGCCGAAGTAGCCGACAGCAATGGCTCTGAATTTGGGGCGCGTTAATGCGCGAAGACCAGAGCGCAACGTATGAGCTGAAGCTGTTGCCGGTAAATGGGGGCCGCTGCCGAGCCATCCTACTAACAGGCCGCCAAGTAATGCCAGTAGTGAAGATGCCAGTAGTGGGATCTGCCAGGAAAAGTCCAGCGTTATGCCTCGCATGAGGTGAGGCAAAGCTGTGCCCAGAGTCAGCATTGCCAATAGCCAGGCAAGGGCACTGCCTGCATAGCGGGGCACCCAGGATATCACCAGTTTCATTCCCATTGGGTAAATTCCGGCTAAGCACAGCCCGGTTAAAAAACGCAGCAACCAGGCGATGCTGGCGATATCAACGGTAAGGATAAAGAGTGCATTAACGGCTGCACCAACCATGCTTGAAAACAGAAAAACTTGGCTGGCTCGGTAACGATCCGCCAGCCCGGTTAATGCCAGTGTCAGAGTACCGATAATAAAGCCCAGTTGCACAGCCAAAGTTAGAGCGCCTAAGTCTGACTCAGTGAGTTGTTGTTCTGCTGATAAAGGAAGCCAGACACCGTTAATGCTGAACCACAAGGACGTGCCCAGTAACTGAGAGAGAATAATTAAGGGTAAGGCGAGTTTCTGATGCAGTTTGGTATTGCTTAACATGGTGCCGTTAATTGCCTCTTATAGAGGGCTATTTTTTATAGTCCTTACATTACCTTAGTTAACGAACTAACGCGACGTTAGGTTTTCTTCTGTGATAATTTATGTTGAAACCCCGTTGTTAAGACAAAGAGCGATGTTAAAGAAAGCTGAAATCAACGAGTTAAAAGTGGCTCTGACCTGGCCTGAAAATGCTGCCGAGTTCCGGCTGTGGTTTGGCGATAAAGTGCGTTATGGCAGCTCGGCAGAGGCCATCTGGCAACAAATTAAAGGCAACGAACGCGGGACTTTTGCGTTTTATCAGAATGACGAGCTAATTGGTTTCGCCCAAGCTTATGAAAAAGTCGAGAACGGTATTCACATAGCCTGCCTTATTGTTAACCCGAAAATGAGAGGCAAAGGGCTGGGTCGGTTGTTTGTAAAAGCATTAATGGAAAATGCCTGGGCGCAAGAGCAAGTCAGGTTTATTACATTGAATGTATACCCTGAAAATACGCCAGCACGGTCACTCTATAAAGACCTGGGGTTTCACGAGGTGGGTGAGAATAATGGCATGGTCTCTATGCAATTGGAGAGAGAATAATTCAAAAGGCTTTGCTCTGTATTTAAGATAAACTAGCCGTTATTGGTTACCATTAAACCCATGCATACGGACTTCCCATGAAAGAAAATGAGTTGCATAGACGCCGGTTAATTTCGGCGAAACAGTCTGAAGAATCTATTGCTAAGATAGAAGGGCAAGGCTCGTATAAGCTGGCATTTGCCGACCATGAATTTTTACTGCAGGACGACTTGCGTGCGGTACGCTTGCAACTGGAGTATTTAAAACCTCAGTT
>JBNJGQ010000082.1:0-7100 GCA_051747845.1 Pseudomonadota bacterium | reverse complement strand
GCTGTTTTCCTGTGGTTCCATGACCATATCGATCATATCTTCTTCCTGCTCTGACGGAGCAGGGAGCTTATCCTGCCACTCGGGCGGAATATAGCAATGGCAGGTTGCACACGACATAACGCCGCCACACTCTCCAATAATGCCGTCAATAAAGTTCTCGACAGCGGCTTCCATAACGTTGGTTCCCGAGTCGACTGTGGCTTCAAACTGATTCCCATCGGCATCGACGAAATAAACGGTTGGCATGATAAATTCTGTATCCTGTTTAAAAAATAAAAAGTGAACAACAAATTAAGCGGTAATTAGGATAAAATACCTGCCTTTTAACCACAACGCCAAACTTTCAAGGTTTCTCATGCTGGAAAAGCTGTTTTCAATTAAAGCAAGTGGTAGTTCTGTTAAGTCTGAGGTAATAGGTGGACTGACAACCTTTCTGACCATGGCTTACATTATCTTTGTTAACCCGTCTATTTTGAGCGAAACGGGTATGGATTATGGCGCTGTATTTGTCGCCACTTGTTTAGCGGCAGCTATTGGTTGTCTGATTATGGGGTTGTGGGCGAACTACCCGGTAGCACTGGCGCCGGGAATGGGGTTAAACGCCTTTTTCACTTACACCGTTGTATTTAGTATGGGATATACTTGGCAAACGGCGTTGGGGGCCGTATTTTTCTCTGGTTGCTTGTTCTTTTTACTTTCCGCTTTTCGGGTTCGTGAGTGGATAATAAAGTCTATTCCTACCACCCTACGTTTGGCTATTGCGGCAGGTATTGGTGCATTTCTGGCGTTAATCGGTTTGCAGAATGCGAACATTATTGTTGCCAACGATGCAACAATGGTGAGCTTAGGTTCTTTATCGGAACCTTCTGTGCTGCTGGCAGCCGCAGGCTTTTTTCTTATTATTGGTTTGGTTGCCCGGCAAGTACAGGGCGCGGCATTAATCAGTATTTTGTTGGTCACGCTTATTGCCTGGGCAACGGGTTTAGTCGAATACAATGGTATTGTATCGGCGCCTCCAAGTCTGCTTCCAACCTTTATGCAAATGGACTTAGCGGCAGCTTTCGATATTGGTATGTTGTCCGTTATTTTTGCGTTTTTGTTCGTTGATTTATTTGATACGTCCGGTACTTTGCTAGCCGTTGCACAAAAAGCTGGCCTGGCAAAAGCCAACGGTGAAATGCCCCGGCTGAACAAAGCACTGATGGCGGACAGTACCGCCACCGTCGCGGGGTCAATGCTGGGTACTTCAACGACCACTAGCTACATTGAATCTGCAGCAGGAGTCGCCTCGGGTGGTAAAACCGGGCTTGCTGCGGTGGTGGTCGGTATTCTCTTTCTTTTGGCAATGTTTTTCGCGCCGCTGGCTGGTATGATCCCCGCTTACGCAACGGCCGGAGCAATAATTTACGTTGCCGTTCTAATGCTGTTTACACTCAAAGACGTAAAGTGGGATGACATTACTGAGGCCGCACCTGTTGCTGTGGTTTTATTAATGACACCACTGACATTTTCAATAGCAGATGGTATTGCGTTAGGTTTTATCAGTTACGTTGTGGTGAAATTACTCGGCGGACGCTATCAAGATTTAACACCGAGCGTAATTTTCTTAGGCGCGCTTTTTGTCGCTAAATTTATTTGGTTAGGGTAACGAAATTATGGGATGGCATTCAAACCGCGAGTTTTTTGTATCATGGGAAGAGTTGCACCGTGCAACGCGTGAGTTAGCGCGCCGCCAACTACCGGCGGAGCAGTATAAAGGTATTATTGCGGTAAGCCGTGGTGGTTTGGTACCGGCAGCAATCGTCGCTCGCGAACTTAATATTCGTGTGGTCGACTGTGTAGCGGTGAGCTCCTATGATCACACCGAGCAACGAGACGACTTACAGGTAATGAAGGACGTTACCGCAACGACTGACGGCGAAGGCTTTTTAGTCGTAGACGATTTAGTTGATACGGGTAATACCCTGAAGTTTTTACGTGACCGCTTGCCAAAAGCAAAGTTTGTTACGGTTTATGCAAAACCAGCAGGAATGGAGTTGGTTGATGATTTTGTTGCTGATTTAGCACAAGACACCTGGATTCACTTCCCCTGGGATATGCACTTACATTACATTGAACCGTTGGCAGGGCAGGAATCTTAAAGAGTCTCCCATTAAACTAAAAAGGCCTGATAGTTTTGCTATCAGGCCTTTTTCTTTGTTTACTGAGTTTAGAACTGCTGTTTAATGAAGCTAACGCAGTCGTCTAAACTGATTTTTTGCTTCTCGCCGCCTTTGCGACTCTGGTACTCAACCTGATTTTCATCCAGGTTACGTTCACCAACGACAACCTGATGTGGAATACCTATGAGCTCCATGTCCGTAAACATGACCCCAGGACGCTCTTTACGGTCGTCAAACAGAACATCAATACCTTGAGCCTTCAAATCTTCGTAAAGCTTCTCAGCGGCCGTCTGAACACGTGCTGACTTATGCATGTTCATTGGTACAATAACCACCTGGAAGGGGGCTAAGGCATCTGGCCAGCATATACCGCGCTCGTCGTTATTCTGCTCAATTGCAGCAGCAACAATGCGCGACACACCAATGCCATAACAACCCATAGTCAGAGTTTCATGTTTACCCGTTTCAGACAGTACACCGACTTTCATGGCGTCACTGTATTTTGTGCCGAGCTGGAAAATATGGCCGACTTCAATGCCTCGGGCAATTTTCACTTTACCCTGACCGCAAGGGCTTGGGTCGCCGGCAACAACATTGCGAATATCTACTACGGTATAGTCTGGGGTATCGCGATCCCAGTTGACGCCTGTCAGCCAGTGACCATTTTCATTCGCACCGCAGGCGAAATCAGCCAGATGAGCGGCACTGCGATCAACCAGCAATGGGAGCTTTGCCTTTACTACGCCAACGTAAGGCGCTTCTATACCCGTTGCTTTTTCAGTTTGCGTCAGTACTTCCAGCGGTGTAGCGACTTGTTCGAGTTTTTCTGCTTTTACTGTATTCAGTTCATGGTCTGCACGTAAGACAAGTTGTATGTATTCAGCTTCAATCTCATCTGATGCTTTGACAATAACGGACTTAACAGCTTGCTGACTTTCTACAGATAGTGGCTGTAATACAGCGGCCAGTTCATCACCGTGTACTTGATGTTCTTCCATTTTTTGCGTTGCAGCAGGACGCTCTTCTGCAGGGGCCAAAGCTTCGGCCATTTCCACATTGGCGGCATAATCTGACGAGTCAGAAAATGCGATAGCGTCTTCACCTGAGCTGGCCAAAACGTGGAACTCGTGCGAGTGACTTCCGCCAATAGAGCCTGTGTCAGCAATAACCGGGCGATAATCTAAGCCCAGGCGCTCAAAAATACGGCTGTACGCTTTGTACATGTCATCGTAAGTTTTTTGCAGCGATTCGTCGGTGAGATGGAAAGAGTAAGCGTCCTTCATCATAAACTCACGTGCACGCATAACGCCGAAACGAGGGCGAATCTCGTCACGGAATTTTGTCTGGATCTGGAATAAGGTTAATGGCAGTTGCTTATAGCTATTGACTTCTTTGCGTACCAACTGACTGATAATTTCCTCGTGGGTCGGGCCCAGTAAGAAGTCACGTTGGTTGCGATCTTTTATACGCAATAACTCCGGGCCGTAAGCGTCCCAGCGTCCAGATTCTTGCCAGAGATCGGCCGGTTGTACCATCGGCATTAAAATTTCCAATGCATTAATGGCTTCCATTTCCTCACGGACAACATTCTCAACTTTACGCAGTACACGCAGGCCGGTGGGAGTCCAGGTATAAAGTCCGGCAGCGACCTTACGGATCATGCCTGCCCGCAACATAAGCTGATGACTCACGATCTCAGCGTCAGAAGGTGTTTCTTTAAGCGTTGATAATAAATATTGGCTGCTGCGCATAGTCCGGCATCTCTGCAATTTATAGTGGTCAAAAATTAGAGCGAAGTTTAGCAGTGTCTGACTCAGCTCAAAAGCCTTTTACGGCTGTTTTAATGAGATTTCTTCAACAAAAACGGTGTTTTGTTGTACATACCAGCGAATATTATAGTTTAAAAGCGCGGTGCCGTAACTTCTCTGGGCTGATTGCATCTTGTGATAGGCCGGTCGCGGATCCTGACTAAGTACCTCAGTAATCAGTGTCCTGAGGCCGGGAGAGCTCGACTGTTCGCTTATCAGCACAGCCTCCGCGGCGGCCGAAAATTGTATTTTCATACGAGGCTCAGGCTTTTCCTGTGCAAACCCGGCCCGGGCATCGGTAATAGAGTCAACGTAGGGAATATAAGGCTTTATATCGACAATTGGAGTTTTATCGACTAAATCTGCGCCGCGAACAGTCAAAATAACATTAGGTTCCGTCTGCACCGAAATCAGTTCGACAACGGACAAGCCTAACTGGTTGGGCCGAAAAGGAGAGCGTGTGGCAAATACCCCTAGCTGCTGGTTGCCTCCTAGTCGTGGCGGCCTGACTCGTTCTTGCCATGTATCGTGCTGATGAAATTCAAAAGTTAGCCAAAGGTGTGAAAACTGCTCTATGCCTTCTATGGCTTGTACGTGTTGATAGTCACCAACCAGCTCCACTTGGGCAAGCGCAGAAGGAACCAGCCCCGGCTGTCTGGGGACGCTGAATTTCTCCGGAAAAGGCGTATGGATAACCGCAATCGGTGTCAGTTGTTGCTGGCTTTTCATATCGCCTCCGTTAGTGAATACGCAAAATACGGGTAGCCAATTTCACCACATAGTTAGCTATTTCGCTAACCGATTCCTTCTTGCTTGTTATAACTATTTGATATTAAAAGATTTTAATCTTTGGCATAAGCGTTGCAGAGCTATTAAATAAGTTACATGACGTGCTTTAGGGTTTGGCATGAACGGTTTTAATAACAATAGGAAAAGAAAAATGATGAAACATAAAATTTGGCCTTTAACTTTAGGCTTTATTGGCTTAGTTACTCTTAGCACCGCGGCTTTCTCTGCAAATGATCGCGAGCGCACTCTGACTGACAGCTATATTGTCAGCAGCGATACAGAAATTCGCCTGGATGCTACGGTTGGGACTGTTGAGTTAAGAGTTACCGAAGGTGAGGCGGTTGAAATTGAACTGCGCGTTGAATCTGATGATGACGGTTGGTTTGCCAGTGGTGGTGATTTGTCAGAGGTGCTCATAAAAGGGGAGCGTAGCGGTAATCAGTTGGAAATATCCGCCACGCCGCACGATGATATGTCTCAACATTGGAAGGTGTCGGTTCCTCGCTCACGGTTACTGGAGGTGAATTTAGGTGTTGGTGAAATATCCGGTGATTTGCCATTCAACAATGTAAAAGTGGACTTGGGCGTCGGCGATGTATCACTGAACCTTGCCAGCGGCGATTATCGTCTGGTTGAAGCTTCAGTGGGTGTTGGCGATACCAGCTTGAGAAACTTCGGTAACACTCAGGAAAACAGAATGTTAGTAACGTCGGAATCCAGTTATCGGGGTAATGGATCGACTGATGTTCAGGTTGAAGTGGGAGTAGGTGACGTAACGCTGACCAGAAGCAACTAATCAAGCCACCGAATTGCACGACCTACGCAGCTGACTTCACTGTAACAGATGGAGTCGGCTTTAGGTTTCAATGAAAAACACTGGGTTTCAATGACGGCATGTGCTTTAAACCGAACAGCGTCGACCCGTAGAGCTTGAATAGCTTTGTTATCTGACGCCGGTTCACCGTTAAATTGTCGTTGGCAGCTTTCACCATTTACAACACTAACGAGCTCGTACGCCCGTGATGGCGTGTCGCCTGTACGGTAAATTCTGATGTCACCCGAGTCGATTTGATTAAAGCCTCCTGGCATCTGAGGTAAGATGCTGCAGGCAGAAAGGCCGAATAATGGCGTTAATACGAATGCTATGAAACGATAGCGCAATGTCGATCCTTGCCAGTTTGAATTTTCTATAGCCTAATCAAGCTGAGTCTATTGTTCAACAAAAAGCGTAGTCTTGATTAATTATTCATCGCGACTACGCATAAATTCGTCTTATTACTTAATTAAAAAAGACTCTAAAGGTTTGCCACTATCAATCGCTGTTTTCATAGCTTTAGGCATACGTCCCTGACCGGTCCAGGTTTGCTTTTCCCCATTTTCATCAGTGTACTCATATTTAGGCGGCTTAGGCGCTCTTTTCTTGCGAGTTGTTTTAACAATAGGCTCGCCACCCAACTCTTGCTCTAATATGTCTGAGAGCTCGATACCGGCGTCTGCCATTGCACTTTTAAACTCTTCAATTTTCTTTTGCTTGGCTTCATGCTGGCGCAGTTTTTCTGCTTCTTCTTCACGACGTTGAACAATAACCGAATCAAACTTTTCTTTAATGCTTTCCAGTTCATTTAAGTTAAGCTCTTTTAGTGCAGCTTTTAAACGACGCTCATGACGCAGTATATTAATGAAATCACTCATTGATGCTTACCTTTTTATTAATTTAAATTTTATGTTGGTTTGTTTTCATTATAGCGAGATAAATTATTTTAATTGAAGTTTATTTTTAATTAAAAAGCCATGTGTAAAACAGAAAAAGCGGATCATTGATCCGCCTTTTGTACACTGAGTTATTAACAATTAATTGTTACCATTGTCATCATCGTTATTATCGTCGTCTTCATTTTTATCTGAGTCGTCAGATTTATCCTTAAGCGAGTGGCGCTTTTCTTTCATTTTTTCTTTTTCTGACTTACGTTTCTCTTTCATTGATTTCCATTTCTCTTTTTTCTCTGCTTTGTCTTCCTTGCGCTCTGACTTCTGTTGCTTCCGTTCATCTTTACGCTCTGCCATTTTCGCTTTCTGTTCGTTGCGCATAGCTTCCATTTCAGCCTTTTGTTCTTTACGCATGGCTTCCATGTCAGCTTTTAAGTCGTCTTGCTGCTTGCGAACTTCTTCGCTGCGCTCTTGATCTTCATTGCTATTATCTTCGGATTGCTGAGCAAGAGCGAAAGGTGACGCTAATAAAGACAATATTGCTAAGGACGTTAATAGTTTCATAATACACCTCATTTAAAGGACATTTAGGACTTAATAAGTCGACAAGTTAGAAATTTACAAGTTCCTAAAA
>JBNJGQ010000081.1:0-7397 GCA_051747845.1 Pseudomonadota bacterium | reverse complement strand
TGGAAACTGGCACTGACCTGAGTACCTTTTATGATGAGGTCATGCTTATGTTTAATCGCTTCTTTTATAATGGCTTCAAACGGGCGATTGTGCCAAACAACGCTGATATCAATAGCAATAGCGTCGGTATCAAATTCACTTAACAAGTCGGTCAGCCAGGCTTTCCTGTCAGCAATGAGATTAGAACGCATAACATCGCGCTCTTCACTGGACAACATAGTTGTCATTTCATAAGAAAAGTCGTAAATGGATAAAAATAGAGTCAGCCTGGCATCACTCAGTTGAGCCATATGCAGACCTCTTTTCAGGGCTTTATGCTGCTCATCGGCGGCATCTATAACGACCAAAACATGACGGAATGCGTCCATACTCACCTCATAATAAATCCGCGTCTAGTAGTTAGATTAGACGAAAGCACAAAGCTTTGCAGGCTTTATTGAAAAAAAGGTTTGAGGAGAGTCAATAAACTCCATAGGGCATAAATAATAAGTAAAATACCCATGGCTGTACGCACACCCTGAGCTTGCAAAAAGTTATGAAGAAACTGACTAAAATGACCTGCTGCAATCATAGCTGGCAAGGTGCCTAAACCAAAAGCTGCCATCGTTAACGCGCCGCCGCCAGCTGAACCACTTAACGCTGCCCAGCTAAGAGCGCTGTAAACCATGCCACAAGGAAGCCAGCCCCATAAGGTTCCGGCAAAAAAAGTGGCAAAAACACCCGGTTTATTTCTCAGTTTAGCTGCAAATGGCTGAACCTTTCGCCAAACTGGGCTTGCAGCTTTTTCCAAATAAACCAGACCAGCAAACCAGCCAGTAAAATAAAGTCCCAATAGAAGTAGAAAAACAACTGCCAGCCAACGCAGAATAACGGTTGTATAACCGCCTTCTGGAGCAAAAAGGCCAATAGCACCGCCGACAAGCGCTCCAATTATCATATAAGAGGACACTCGACCTAAGTTATAAAGCCAGACATGATGGGGCTTAGTATTAATGCCCATAGCGCTTGCAATTCCGCCGCACATCACCAGGCAGTGACCGGCACCGGCTAACCCCATTAATAATGCGGTTACAAGATCAGCGCTTTGGCTTATCGGATTCATCATCAGCCTTGTTGTCTTCATCATCCATTAGAATGTTGAGTCCCTGGCGCTCTATATCTTCAAACTGATCGGAACGTACCGCCCAGAAAAAAATGGCCACAGCGATAATTACAAAGATTATCGCAACCGGTATTAACGCGTAAATCACACTCATTTTCGATATAACCTTAAAGAATTACCAATGACCAGCAGAGAGCTTAGCGACATACCAAGCGCCGCGGCCCATGGTGCAACCATACCAATAGCTGCAACGGGTAATATAGATATATTATAAACTAAAGCCCAGGTGAAGTTTTGCTGCATCACCTTACGTGTTTTAAGGGCACTTTCTATAACCACTTTTATTTGATTCAGTGACTCTGACATTAATACAACATCGGCTGCTGTTTGAGCTAAGTCGGATGCCTTTGAAAAGGTCATTGAGAGATCAGCTTTTGCAAGAACCGGGCTGTCATTTATGCCGTCACCGACCATCCATACAGTATGACCTAATTGTTGTTGTTCGGTCACGAAGGCCAACTTTTCTTCCGGCTTTAATCCACTATGGTATTCAGGTACATCCAGCTCCTTGGCCAGTTCATATACTCTGGACTCGCTGTCACCACTTAAAATAATGGGTTGATAGCCATTTTCTTTTAACCATTCTATGGTTTCTGCTGCACCTTCTCTTAGCTGATCCTCAACCCGAAACTGCGCCAAAACTTGCTTTTTGCTTGCCACAATCACCTGGTACTTATTGAGTGCTTTAAACTCCGGGTGCCACTGCTGAATAAAGCTTTCACTGCCTACTCGATAAACTTCATCGTCAAGTTCACCTTGCAACCCTAACCCCATTTCGTTGCTCACATTAGTGAACTTTGCCGGAGTATCTGAAAGCTGACTCAAGGGAACGGAAAGAGGGTGCTCGGAAAACAGTTCCAGTCCGCTAACAATATTATTGACTGTTTGGGAGTCGATAGAGTCCTGGCGCTCTACCAGACGAAACTGGCCTTCAGTCAAAGTCCCCGTTTTATCAAGACAAACTTTGTCTAACTGTTTTACAGACTCTAGTACATCGGCGCCTTTAAGTAATATGCCATCTCGATTAAGGCGGTGAATAATGCCGGTAAGCGCGGTGGGAGCTGCAAGTGACAAAGCACAAGGGCAGGTTGCCACAAGAACCGCTAAAGTAACCCACAGAGCATGTTCAGGCTGGATCCACCACCAACTGAAGAAAGTAATCACAGCAATAATTAAAATTGCAGCAATGAAATAACCTGCAATTTTGTCAATAACTTGCTGCGCCTTTGGTTTAACCGCTAATGCAGAGTCCTGCATTGATATAATACCCGCCAGCACCGTCTGCTGAGCAACAGCCGTCACTTTGACGCGTATGGGTGAATGCTGATTTATACTGCCAGCTATAACTGCGTCACCGAGCTTTTTAGCTCTTGGCAGACTTTCACCTGTCAGTAAGCTTTCATCAACTTGTGCCTGCTGATTTAATAACTCACCGTCCGCGGGAATAGTTTCACCAGCTTTTACACGAATAACGTCACCAACATTTAACTGCTTAATAGCAATAGACTCAACACCGTCCGCGGTTTCTCTGGAAGCCAGCTTAGGCAGAAGAGTCAGCCTGTTAGTGGCAAACTTCAACGCACGTTCCTTTGCAAGTAGCTCAAGAAAACGTCCGGTTAAGAGAAAGAAGGTGAACATGGATATGGATTCAAAGTACACCTCGCCAGTATTGGTAATCGTAGCGTACACACTGGCACTGTATGCCCCTAATAAGGCGATACTTACCGGAATATCCATATTCAAGCGGGAAGCCTGTATAGCCCGAAGAGCGCCCGCATAAAAAGGTTGCGCACTATAAAGAATGACGGGTGTTGCAAAGACCAGACTGACACTCCATAAAAAACGCTGTAAGTCAGGGGAGAGGTCACTTACCACGCCAAAATACAGGCCGAAGGCAATCATCATCACTTGCATGGTTGCGATACCGGCCACGCCTAGACGTCGTATATAACTTTTTCTCTGGCGGGCATATTGCTGTTCAGCTTCATTGGCCTGGAATGGCAAAGCCTTATAACCAATTCCGGCGAGCGCTCTGAGAATACTGCTGAGTTTTAGCTCCTCAGGTGACCAACTCACCTGTAACCGACGACTGGTCACATTAACTATGGCTTTTTGTATGCCTCTCAAGCGCATCAATTCGCGTTCAATAAGCCAGCCGCATGCACCGCAAGTGATATTTTCTATCGTCAGGGTGGCAACCTCAGTGCCGCCTTCGTGCCTTACAAATTCTTTTTGTAAATCGGGGTGGTCGTATAGGTTTAAATCATTTAACTCATCGGGAAGGACCGGTGTCTCCTGTAACTGCGAGGTGTCCCGATGTTCATAATAAGCATGTAACTGATGTTCGATAATGGTTTCTGCCACGGCCTGGCAGCCGGCACAACAGACCGGCTTCTCCGAACCTTTATATTCAACAGAAAGGTTAACTCCCCGGGGGACAGGTTGCAGGCAGTGAAAGCATTCCATGTGTTTAAACTCCGTATAATAATGGACGAAGCTTTGTTAATTCACTTTTAGGGAGTTGATACTTTTCGCTCACTTTCCATTCCCTGTTATAGGGTTCAACAGTAACGGTCCACTTGCCGCTAATATTGTCTGGGATATCAGCCCGATAGGTACCGTCTGCGGCTACGCTAAGCAAGCGACTAAAGTCTTTTTCAGCTTGGGTGGTATGCACAAAATAAACTCGCAAAGCTGACAGCTCTTCCGGTTCACCTGAAGCGTATTTCAGAGTTAACTTGCCCTCGTTCGCAGTAAATTCAAAGGAAATATTACGACGCTGAGCTTCTTCAACGTGCTCAATAACAGCGTTAATTGTTTTGCCACGTTTATAGTAATCGTCAACCACCATAGAGAAGTTGCCCTGAGAAATGGACAAATAAATGATAACGCCACAAACGATCATAACGGTAACGGGAAGGGAAATAAGAAACCATGGCCAAAACTGCTTATACCAAGGTTGAATCATAATAAGACCTCTTACAAAAAACCCCGCCGTAGCGGGGCTGTTTACTGCGTTTTATTCGTCGTTAGATAAGCTGTAGACATAAGCTGAAATAACATGAATTTTATCTTCACCTAAAATGTCTTTCCAGGCTGGCATAACACCATTACGACCGTAACGAATAGTTTCTTCAATTTTATTAATTGAGCCACCATAGAGCCAAACATCATCAGTCAGATTAGGTGCGCCCAGCTGTTGGTTACCTTTGCCATCCTGTCCGTGACAAGCACTGCAGACTGCAAAGTTTGCTTTACCTGCTTCAACCAAGTCTGGATCTCTGTCACGACCACTAAGGCTTGCAACATAGTTTGCCAGTTCATTAATTTCTTTATCGCTGAACTGTTCACCAAAAGGTGCCATGTTACCGCGGCGACCTTCCAACAAGGATGTTTTAATATCGCTTGGCTCACCACCGTATAACCAGTCGTCATCAGTCAGATTAGGGAAACCCTGGCCGCCCATAGCGTTTGAGCCATGACACTGAGCACAGTTTTGCAAGAACAAACGTTGACCGACGTCTAAAGCATCTTCATTTTTTGCCAGTTCTTTAACCGACTGCTCCGCAAAGGCTTCAAAAATAGGACCGTACTTCTCTTCAGCTGCACGAATCGAGCGATCGTACTCGACTATCATTCCTTTTTCGTGGGCTTCTTCCATAGCCTGACGAGACTCCTCTAGAGAGCGAACGTCTTGGTTTGAACTTTTCCAGTCCAATAAGCCATTGAAATTGCCTAACCCAGGATATAAAGCTAAGTACAAAAAGCCCCATGCAAAACAGGCCCAGAATAAATAGGTCCACCACTTTGGAAGAGGGTTGTTTAACTCAACAATTCCATCGAATTCGTGGTCCATTTCCTGACCTTCTTCGATGTGAGTATAATTTTTCATGTTCCAGCGCAATAGCCAAATTAGTACCACCAAAGTGGCCAGCGTCAGAACAATTATCCATGCACTCCAGAAGCTACTCATCTTTCTTCGACTCCGGTTTGTCGCTTTTATCTACTGATGACTCGTCCTCAAATATGGAATTAGCCGCTTCATCAAATTGTTTTTTTGTGCGGCGACTAAAAGCCCAAACCACAATAGCAATGAAAATTGCCAATATGATCAGGCTAAATACGCCGCGCCAGGTTCCGTAATCCATTACTTATCAGCCTGCTGTAACGCAGTGCCAAGAGACTGCAAGTATGCGATAAGAGCGTCCATTTCGGTTTCCCCCTGAACGGCTTCTTTAGCTCCGGCAATGTCCTCATCTTCATAAGGAACGCCAAGTGAACGCATAACTTCCATTTTCTTAGCGGTGTACTCACCCGTTAGCTTGTTTTCTGCAAGCCACGGGAACGCTGGCATATTTGATTCAGGAACCACATTTCGTGGATTCATTAAGTGAACGTGATGCCACTCATCACTGTAACGTCCACCAACCCGAGCCAAATCAGGACCCGTCCGTTTAGAACCCCAAAGGTGCGGGAATTCCCAAACGTGCTCACCGGCCAATGAGTAATGCCCGTAGCGCTCAGTTTCTGCACGGAAAGGACGAATCATCTGGCTGTGACAGTTGTTACAACCTTCGCGAATATAGATATCGCGGCCTTCAAGTTCTAGCGCGGTGTATGGTTGCATGCCTTTTATCGGTTCATTGACCTGCTTCTGAAAGAGCAGGGGAGTTATCTCCACCAAACCACCGATAGAAACAGCAACGATCATTAAAATAGACAGCCAACCTAAGTTCTTTTCAACAAATTCGTGTTTAAAGCGACTCATTATTCTCTCCCTCAGGCAGTTTGTACGACGTTGCCTGCAGCAGTCTCACGACGGCCGGCACGAATTGTCTGGTAACAGTTATAAGCCATAAGCAGCATACCAACCACAATGAACACGCCACCGATAAAGCGGCCAGTCCAGAACGGATACGATGCTTCAACACTCTCTACGAAGCTATAGGTTAATGTTCCGTCAGAGTTTGTTGCACGCCACATAAGACCTTGCATAACACCTGAAATCCACATTGAAACAATGTAGAAAACCACACCAATAGTGTGCAACCAGAAGTGGACGTTCACCAGCTTAATACTGTGAATTTCCTTCTGGTTAAACAAACGTGGCACCAGGTAATACATAGAGCCTATGGTAATCATAGCGACCCAGCCTAAAGCGCCTGAATGCACGTGACCAACCGTCCAGTCTGTGTAGTGAGAAAGGGCGTTTACTGATTTGATTGCCATCATCGGGCCTTCGAAAGTCGACATGCCGTAGAATGATAGGGATACAATCAGGAAACGTAGGATAGGGTCAGTGCGCAGTTTATGCCAGGCACCAGATAAGGTCATAATACCGTTGATCATGCCGCCCCACGAAGGAACGAACAGAATTACCGACATAACCATCCCGACTGACTGAGTCCAATCCGGTAAGGCGGTGTAATGTAAGTGGTGAGGGCCCGCCCAGATATAAAGCGTAATCAGAGCCCAAAAGTGAACCACTGATAAGCGGTATGAGTAAACAGGGCGTTCGGCTTGTTTAGGAACAAAGTAATACATCATCCCTAAGAAACCAGCCGTCAAAAGGAAACCTACCGCGTTGTGTCCGTACCACCATTGGATCATGGCATCGGCAGCACCGGAGTAAATTGAGTATGACTTCGTAAAAGAGACAGGTATAGCCATGCTATTCACAATATGCAGCATGGCTATAACGACAATAAAACCACCATAAAACCAGTTTGCTACATAAATGTGCGATGTCTTACGAATAGCCAATGTGCCAAAGAAAACGATGAGATAGGCAATCCAGACTACAGCAATTAATATGTCGATTGGCCATTCAAGTTCGGCGTACTCTTTCGTACTGGTTAAACCCAGAGGGAGAGTGATAACCGCGGCTACGATAACGGCTTGCCAACCCCAAAAGGTAAAAGCAGCCAACTTATCTGAGAATAAACTCACTTTACATGTCTTTTGAACAACATAGTAAGAGGTAGCAAAAAGAGCACTGGTACCAAACGCAAAGATTACCGCGTTGGTATGTAGTGGGCGAAGACGGGAGTATGTTAACCAAGGTGTATTGAAGTTTAACTCTGGCCAGACTAGCTGAGCTGCTATCAATACGCCCAACGCCATACCGACGATACCCCAAATAATGGTCATGACAGTAAACTGCCGGACGACCTTCATATTATATTCGATCGGTTGTTGTGGAATTGTTTGACTCATCTTTTAAATCCGCAGTGAT
>JBNJGQ010000080.1:0-7511 GCA_051747845.1 Pseudomonadota bacterium | reverse complement strand
GCCAGCGCCGGGTCAATATTAAAGCGCTTAAGAACAAGCGGTATGGTCGCACCGGCTAAAGCGGCAGCTACCAGGTTCATCATCATCGCAAAGGCAATAATTCCACCGACTAACCAGTCTTGTTTCCACAGCGCGACGACAGCCGCAATCAGCACCGACCAGATAATGCCGTTTAAGAAGCCAATAGCTAGCTCTTTACCGATAAGCCATCGGGAGTTACTGGTTCCTATGTGGCCCAGCGCCATACCTCGTATTACCAGCGTCAGTGTCTGACTACCGGCGATACCACCCATGCTGGGCACAATGGTGTTCAGAATAGCCAGTACGGCCATTTGCGCTAAAATATCTTCAAATAATGAACTGACCATAGCGGCGAGTAAAGCCGTAACTAAGTTCACCGCAAGCCAAACCGTACGGCGTCGGGTACTTTTTAATACCGGAGCGAAGGTATCTTCGTCGTCTTCCAGACCCGCCATACTCAACATAGAGTGTTGGGCTTCTTCGCGAATGATATCGACCACGTCATCGATAGTAATACGACCGACCAACTGCTGTTCGTTATCAACAACCGGTGCAGAAACCCAGTCGTGACGCTCAAACAGCTTCGCAACCTCGGTTTCATCCATAGTGACAGGTATAGTGGTAATGTCGGTCGACATAATTTCATCAATGCGGTGGCCCGGATCAATGGTTAACAACTGGGTTAACGTAATTTCGCCAATTAACTTTTCATGGCGATCGACCACATAGAGTTTATCGGTGGCTTCCGGCAGTTCGCCTTTAAGGCGCAAATAACGCAGCACAACGTCTATGGTGACGTCTGAGCGCAGCGTGATGGTATCGGTGTTCATGATACCACCAGCGCTGTCTTCAGCGTATGAGAGGGCTGTTTCCGCACGTTCACGGTCGCTCTCGTCCATGGACTTCAGAACTTCCTGATAGACTGGCTCAGGTAAGCCACGCAAAACGTAGGCCAGGTCATCGGTGTCCATGCCTTCGGTGGCGGCGGCAAGGTTCTCCGGCGCCATTTGGCGAATAATGTCTTTCTGAACTTCTTCGTTCAGTTCTTCAAGAATTTCACCGTGTTCTTCAACATCGACCAGTTTCCAGACAATGGAACGGCTTTTCGGCGGGGAAGACTCCAACAACAGTGCCACGTCGCATGCTGGCATATTATGCAGCATACGGCGCGCAGCAACGAACATACCATCGGACAGCGCGGAGTTAACCTCCTGGATGCGCTGCATGGCATATTCTTTGTCGGACAGTTCCGCGATCATGCTTATTCGTCTTCCTCGAAGCGGTCTTCAAATAACGTACTAACGGCATCCAGTGCCGGCTGTGCATCTTTTCCTTCAGCACACACTTCAACAGATTTCCCCTGTTGACTGGCCAGCAGCATCAGACCCATGACACTGGCGGCGTTAACGCATTGTTCGCCTTGTCGCACCGTTATGGTTGAGTCAAACTCTTGTGTTAATTGAGCCAGTTTGGTTGCGGCGCGAGCATGCAGACCCAGTTTATTGCGAATAATTAAGTCTCTGCAAACTTTATTCATCTCGCTGTAACTCCCGGTGCCTGACCTGGACTTTCAGAGCCTTTTGTTCAAAGCGCTCGGCTAACTGCTGAGAGATATAAACCGAACGGTGTTGACCACCAGTACAGCCGGTTGCAATAGTCAGATAACTCCGGTTGCTGCGCTGAAAATGTGGCAACCAGGTGTCGAGAAAGTTTTCCAGCTGATAGATGAATTTAGTGACTAAAGGTTGTTGGCGAAAGAAGAGCTGGACATCGGTATCCAACCCCGTTAGCAACTTTAGCTCAGGTTGCCAGTGTGGGTTCGGTAAAATTCGCGCATCAAAAACAAAGTCGGCGTCTTTGGGTAAGCCGTATTTAAAGCCAAATGACTGAAAGACAATAATGAGTTTTTTATCTGCGCGGCCAAGTACACGTTCCGTCACCTGTTCGCTCAGCTGGTGCAGCGATAAGTCGCTACTGTCCAGACGCCAGGTGGCACGCTCCATAATAGGCTCAAGCATTTTGTGCTCGGTCTGAAGCGCTTCCAGCAGTGGCAGTTCTTTTTGCGAGAGCGGGTGTAGCCGACGGGTTTCACCGAAGCGTTTTAATAAGGTGTTGTCGTCTGCATCAATGAACAGAATTTCGGGCTCAACGCCTTTAGGCAAAAAATTGAGTGAATCCAGCAGTTCTTCGGAGTGTTCCGGTAAGTTACGAACATCAATGCTAATGGCTATTTTTTGGTATTGTTCGATAACGGCATGGACTAACGTGGGTAGCAGACTTATTGGTAAATTATCAACGCAGTAAAAACCTAAATCCTCAAGGACCCGCAACGCGATGGTTTTACCTGAACCAGAGCGACCACTAACAATGATCAGTTGCATGGCGACTGCTCACCTTCGCCAATAAATAATTGGTATAAGTTTTTGTCGGAGTCAGCCTGGCGTAATGCGCGTGTGCAGTCTTTGTCATTCATACGGCGGGCGACAGAAGCCAATGTCTGCAGATGATTTTCGTGTTCAGATTCCGGCACCAGAAGCGCGAAGATAATATCGACGGGTTGGTTGTCGATAGAGTCAAACTCAATTGGCTCATCTAAGGTAAGCAACACGGCTACCGGATGGTTGGCGTTGGGCAACCGGCCATGAGGAATTGCGATACCTAAGCCAATTCCCGTACTGCCTAAACGCTCACGGTTCAATAGGCTCTCAAAAATGTCGTGACGGGTAATGCCAGACAGCTTAGGAGCTACGATTTGACTAATGGTTTCAAGTAGTCTTTTTTTACTTGCGCCCTCGACTGCACACTTGGTGCAGTCGGGGCTTAACAATTCACTCAGTTGCATGGATTAATGTTGTTTCATTTTTTCTTTGTGTTTAATCACCTGACGGTCTAGCTTATTGATTAAACCGTCGATGGCCGCGTACATATCGTCGTGTTTTGCGTCGGCAAAAATCTCACCGCCATTCACGTGCAGCGTAGCTTCCGCTTTTTGAATCGTTTTTTCAACATTTAGGATGACGTGAACATTAGTAATGTGGTCAAAATGTCGTTCCAGCTTGGCAAATTTTGTGTCTACGTAGTCACGTAAAGCTTCGGTAATATCGATGTGGTGACCGGTCAAATTAATTTGCATAACGTCTTCCTTCTTGCAGTTAACAAAGTTACAAAAGACTTTTGCGTTGGCTCGATGATGGAATGTTTAACGATTCCCGATACTTCGCAATTGTCCTCCTTGCTACTTGGATACCTTGTTCGGCTATCAGTTCAGCAATCTTGCTGTCACTTAACGGTTTACTGCGGTTTTCTGCAGCGACCATCTTCTTAATTAAAGCACGTATTGCAGTGCTTGAACACTCACCACCGCCCTCAGTACTGACATGACTTGAGAAAAAGTATTTTAACTCAAACACGCCCCGCGGACAGTGTAAGTATTTCTGTGTTGTCACCCGCGAGATGGTGCTTTCGTGCATATCCACCGCTTCGGCGACATCGTTTAAAACCATAGGCTTCATGGCTTCCTCGCCATGCTCAAAAAAGCCTTGTTGGCGTTGCACTATGCAATTGGCAACTTTTAGCAAAGTGTCATTGCGACTTTCCAGACTTTTTATAAACCAACGCGCTTCCTGCGTGTGGTTTTTTATGTACTGGCTGTCTGCTACTGACTTAGCTGCTTTACTCAAAGCAGCGTATTCTTCATTCACCTTTAATTTAGGTACGCTGTCGGGGTTCAATTCGACCATCCAACGCCCATTTTTTTTTGTCACAGCAACATCCGGAATGACATATTCAACCGGTTGCTGCGCAACTTGCTCGCCCGGGTGGGGGTGAAGCTGCTGAATTAACCGCATGGTCTGACGCAAGTCGTCTTCTGAGAGCTTTAACTTACGCTGGATGGTGCGAAAGTCCCGGCTGCCGAGTAAGTCCATATGTTCAGTCACTAAACACAAAGCAACGTTTTTGAATTCGGTGTCGTCACTTAACTGTCGCAACTGAATGGCAAGACATTCGCTGACGCTACGCGCTCCAACTCCTATTGGGTCGAAATGCTGAATGCGTTTAAGCACCATGCAAACTTCTTCTGCTTCTACCTCTGGCAGGCGCACCGCTTCAATAATTTCATCAACATCGACCATTAGATAGCCGTTGTCGTCTATGGCTTCGATAATGGCTTCAGCTATGGCCGTGTCTTCGTCAGAAAAGTGGGAAAGTTGCATTTGCCAGAGCAAGTGATCTTGCAACGATTCACTGGTGGACCCCTGGTAAACTTCAAAGTCACCATCAAAAGACTTGCCGGAGGATGCGGCTCCATTAACTGGTGTCTGGCTGGAGTAGGTGTCATCCCAACTACTGTCTACCGGCAATTCGTCCGGCATTTCCTGGGTTTTGATAACGTCTGAGGTTTCTCGCTGACTGTCGTCCCGCTCTTCTATATTTCGGGTTTCGGAGTTGTCAGCTTCGTTGCTGGCATCGCCTTCAACTTCTAACAGTGGGTTACTGTCTAACGCATCCTGAATTTCAGCCTGAAGATCGAGCGAAGAAAGCTGCAGCAGGCGAATGGCCTGTTGAAGTTGTGGCGTCATGGTCAGATGCTGACCAATTTTTAGCTGCAGACTTTGCTTCATAATGACTGTCCCGGTTTCACGTTATAAGGTGAACTGCTCACCGAGGTAAACGTCTTTAACCTGTTGATTCGATAATATACTTTCTGCATCCCCACTGGCAATAAGTTCGCCGTGACTAACGATATAAGCATGTTCACAAACTGATAGAGTTTCACGAACATTATGATCGGTAATCAAGACGCCAATACCGCGTTGCTTTAAATGCTCAATGATTTTTTTGATATCAATAACGGAAATGGGGTCGACACCGGCGAAAGGCTCATCTAATAGAATGAAGGTGGGTTCTGCTGCCAGTGCCCGGGCTATTTCAACCCGCCGGCGCTCACCACCTGACAGGCTCATGCCCTGGCTGTTGGCAATGTGTCCAATATTAAACTCTTCGAGTAAAGCATCAAGCTGCTCTTCTCTTTCATTGTCTGATAACGCTTTGCGAGTCTCTAAAATGGCCATGAGGTTGTCACGCACCGTTAGCTTTCTGAAAATAGAGGCTTCTTGTGGCAGGTAACCAATACCTCTGCGTGCCCGCTCATGCATTGGCAATAAAGTGAGGTCGTTATCATCCAGTAAAATTTGACCTTTATCGCTGTTAACCAGCCCGACAATCATATAAAAGGTGGTGGTTTTACCGGCTCCATTAGGTCCTAATAACCCAATAACCTGTCCCTGGCTAACCTCCAGGCTGACGTCTTTAACAACCTGGCGACTTTTATAGCTTTTGGCTAAGTGTTTAACTCTTAAGGTTGCCATATTAAGGGTTCTCGTTATTCTTCTCGTTGGAGTCCGTTTTTGTCTTCGGCGTAAAAATGGTGATTACGCGACTGTCCTCTTCACCGGAACTGGTCGCCGTTATGGTTTGCTTGTCCAAATCATAGGTGATGAGATCACCACTGGAGCTACTGCTGCCCTGTGAAATTCGGGCTTTTCCGCTAAGCTCCAGACGCTGTTCCGATTGAAAGTAGGTAATTTTATTCGCCTCTGCGTTTATTTGATTACCATCATCCAGAGTCTGACTGTAAGTGGCAGGAGTGCCTTCTGCAACAAAAGTATCGGCTTGTTCTGCATTCTCACTGGCGGAAGCTTCAAGTCTGTCCGCTCTGATTAGTAACGACCCCTGACGAATAATGATATTGTCAGTTAAAACTAACCTGTTGTTCTTTATATCCAGCTCTTCCTGGCTCGACTCTACCTCCATAGGCTGGCTAAAGTCAGACTTACCCTGAGCCATAACTGCACAAGGCACTATGGCAAGAAGCGTAAGGCTACTCAGCAGGCTGGAAAATCGTTTTAACATGTCTTTTTAGCTCCATTCGTTCAGCTTTCAGGTCAGCACTCATTCCGTTACCACGAATCAATAGTCGGGGTCCGTGAATGCTCACCGGGTGTTCGGTACTCATTGATTGGTTTTTCAAATCAACAATCAGGTATTCGGTTAACACTTGTTTAATTCGAGTATCAGGCTCTAACGCAAGGATTTCAACATCGCGCTCTAAAATCAGAGTTTGATCATCGTAGAAGGTCCCTTGTGCAGAGCTGACTTCCCAAATTTCATCCCCTTGCTCGGAGAATACGGTATACGTAGGCTGCTCAAGCTCGGTTAAGCCAATCTGATTATAATGCGACATCTTCTCTGATTTGATTTTATGCGCGAGTAAGCCGTCACTTTCAAAAATACGGGTTTCCAGGCCAAACGCGGTAAAATCCGGTCGCATCATACGCGTCGCTGTTGTACTACTGCCGTCGGTGTCATCACTAAAAGGACGCCAGACAAGTAAAAGCCCGGCGCCGAACAACAAAATAAGAATGACAGTAACACGTCGGCTCACACACTGGCTCCTGTTGCCAGATGCAGTTGTCCCTGACTGAGCATAATGAGGTCGCAGACTTCGCGTACCGCTCCGTGGCCACCGTGACAGCGAGTAATATAGTCGGCTTGCTGCTGTACCGACGCATGAGCATCTTGCACTGCAATACCCAGGCCGGCGGCTTTAATCAGGGCTAAATCCGGCGTGTCATCTCCCACGTAGGCAACTTGCTCGGCGCTCAAATCCAGTGTCTTCAGCAGCTCGTTAAAGGCCGCTGTTTTGTCGTTTTGGCCTTGATAAATATAGCCAACCTCTAAGTGCTCCATGCGGTGTTCGACAATACGTGAGGTCCTGCCGGTTATGACTGCGGTCTCAACACCGGATTTCTTTAACGCTTTCATGCCAAATCCATCGCGAGTGTGAAATGCTTTAAGTTCCTCACCGTCATTGCCTAAATAAATTCGACCGTCAGAAAAAACACCGTCCACATCCAGAACCAGTAATTTAATTTCAGAAAAACGGTGAAACAGGCCTTTATCGATATCGCCGTACCAAGTATTAATACACTCCATTAGAGCACTCCCGCCTGTAGTAAGTCATGCATGTTCATTGCTCCGCAAGGCTGGCCGTCATCATTCGTGATGATAAGCCCGTTAATTTTGCGATCCTGCATCAGTTTTAAGGCTTCTGCGGCCAGCATGTCTTCGTTCGCGGTAATACAGGAGCGGGTCATTACGTCAGCTATTGGCGTTTTGTGGACATCCACCCGATTATCCAGAATGCGGCGCAAGTCACCGTCGGTAAAGATGCCTGCCAGGCGATTATTTTCATCTACCACCGCGGTCATGCCCAGGCCTTTGCGCGACATTTCTAATAAAGCTTCGCTGATAATAGCGTTCGCCGGAATCATTGGAACCCTGTCGCCTGTGTGCATGACATCGTGCAGGCGCAGTAACAAGCGTTTGCCCAACGAGCCTCCAGGGTGAGACAGGGCAAAATCATCGGCGGTAAAGCCGCGGGCGTTGAGCAGCGCGACGGCAAACGCATCACCCATAACCAAAGTTGC
>JBNJGQ010000079.1:0-7540 GCA_051747845.1 Pseudomonadota bacterium | reverse complement strand
AGAGTATGGCTCTCACGACAAGACCTTTGAAATTCCGGCAAAGGGTACAGTAAAAGTATTTAACAAAGCCGGTGATGTTGTGTTCGAACACAATGTAGAAGAAGGTGATATCTGGCGCATGTGTCAGGTGAAAGACGCACCGATTCGTGACTGGGTTAAGCTGGCGGTTAATCGTTCACGCTTAAGCGGTATGCCTGCAGTATTTTGGCTAGACAGCAACCGTGCTCATGACGCTCAGTTAATTAAGAAAGTGGAAGAGTACTTAAAAGAGCATGATACTGACGGCCTTGATATTCAAATTATGGCGCCAGTAGAAGCAACACGTCACACATTGCAGCGTGTGAAAGAAGGCAAGGACACGATTTCTGTTACTGGTAACGTACTGCGTGACTACCTGACTGACTTGTTCCCAATTTTGGAACTGGGCACGTCAGCGAAAATGCTGTCTATTGTGCCTCTAATGAACGGTGGCGGTCTGTTTGAAACAGGTGCTGGCGGTTCAGCGCCTAAGCACGTTCAGCAGTTTGTTGAAGAAAACCACTTACGTTGGGACTCTTTAGGTGAGTTTTTGGCGTTGGCTGCTTCTCTGGAGCATCTAAGCCGTACGTTTGATAACAAGCGCGCGCAAATTCTGGCAGATAGCCTGGATGTTGCAACGGCTAAGTTCCTGGAAGAGAACAAGTCACCGTCACGTAAAGTGGGTGAAATCGATAACCGTGGTTCACACTTCTACCTGGCAATGTATTGGGCAGAAGCGCTGGCTAACCAGAGCGACGATGCTGAACTCAAAGAACGTTTCAGCAAGCTGTCTGAGAAGCTGTCTGGTAACGAGCAAACGATTATCGACGAACTGAACAAGGTTCAGGGTGTTAAAGTGGACATTGGCGGTTACTACCAGCCAAACACAGATAAGGTATCAGCAGCAATGCGTCCTTGTTCTGTGTTGAATGAAACGCTTGCCAGCTTATAATTTACACATTGTAAATTAAGCTATAAATGTAAGAAGCAGGCTTCGGCCTGCTTTTTTTATATCGACAAATTGTTACCAACCTATTTGGAGTCAAGATTTTGGCCAGTAGCAACTATCTTATTAACTTATACGACCGCTGCCTGAAGTTGCCTTTTGGACGTAAGATTTTTTCGACAATGTTTGCCCGAAAAGCACCTTACTTTAAAACGATTAAGCCGCTCATTACTGAATTAAAGCCGAACTTGTGTCAGCTGACGTTTAAAAAACGAAAGGCAGTTCAGAACCATATTGGTACGGTGCACGCCATTGCTGTATGCAACGGAATGGAAATGGCGATGGGCGCATTAGCCGAAGCGTCAATTCCTAAGCACTTACGCTGGCTTCCAAAAGGTATGAATGTGCAGTACCTGGCGAAAACTGACAGCGATGTGACTATAGAGGCAACTTGCTCAGAGTCCACCTGGCAGCCGGGTGACCAGCCAATATCGGTAGAAGCAAAGCGCAGCGACGGCACGGTTGTAGCCGCCGGGCACATTACTATTTATGTGTCAGAAAAGCCTAATCGATAAGATGAAAGGACTGCTGTCTGCCGTTTAAATAGCTAACACCGTCACCATTAAAAAACGCATCTTCTTCCAGCATGATGGTGATGGTTTTATCCTTAAATGTGGTTTTGTTATTAAGCTCGATAGAATAGGCCGTATTGGAAAATAGCGGGTATTCGCCTGCGCCTTCTATAGCGCGCTGCTTATCCCACATACCAATGGTGGGGCCTGAGCCATGGCCGTAATAACCAATAGGGTGGGTATAAATCATGGGCTCCAGGCCTTTTTCTTTAGCTTGCTCTAACGCCGCAAGTAAAATTTCGTTGCCAGAACGTGTCTCCTCAAACTGCTCTGTCAGAATATTCTGTAGTTGGTTAGCATTAGCTAATGCCTTTTTTAGAGCTTCAGGTGCGTCTGACTCGCCGTCTTTTAAGACATAGGCGTGTTGTTGAGTATCTGTGTTTAAACGAAGGTAAGTAATGCCGAAATCCACGTGTAGTAAATCGCCGGGTTGTATGGTGACACCGGCAGAACGCGGGTGGCCCGGTTGAGGGTCATTTATGCGTTGCACACTCACCGAAGGATGAAACCAAACTGGCAGGTTCTCTTGTGCAGCACGTTCACGGAACCACCACTGAAGATCTTCTGTGGTTGTTTCACCAACTGAGACCACTTTGCTTGAAAATCCCTCAGCGATAATTTGATGAGCAAGCTTAACGGCATTACGATAATAGGGCAGTTCTGCTTCTATTCGCTTTTCGAGCCAGGAAACGGCTAGCGGTTCAGCACTCACAATTTTATTTTTTAGATTATCGGTTAAAGCGGCCACAAAAAGTTCTTTATCCGTTGCTGTAATGCCATCGGCCTGAGCGAAGTTTTTCGACTGATTAATTGCAATAGAGTCTGGGTTACGCTCTGCAATAATTTGAGCCAGACGCTCCCATTGGTCTGGCTGTTGTTCCGGGTTCCATGCACTTTTGAACACCTTGCCAACGTTATAGCGGGCTATTGCTAAGGTCTCCAAACTCTCACCCTTGCCCGGGTCATGGATAACCAGAACCGTTCTTCGTCTGGCAGACAACCAGTCGCTGGGCAGGAAGGTTTTGATCACTGGATCCTCGTTGTATTCGCGACTTATCAATACCCACATATCAATATCCGCTTTTCGCATTAGCTCCGGGAGCAGTTGTTGCACGCGTTGCTGAAGAAGATCATCAACAACTTCTGCACGCTGCTTAAGAGGGAGGGGGCTTATATCTTCTGCAAATAGGTTGGTGGAAAATACCGCGCCATAGGTGAGACTAACCAGTAAAATAATTTGTTTTAGCATAAGTGCGACCGATAATAAAAAAGGGACCCGAAGGTCCCTTTCTATCAGCTTTTCACAAAGAAGTGAATTAAGGCTTACCAACCGGCTCGTTGGCATCGATAATTGCACCCGGGTGCTCGTCTTCGCCATCGTCCGGAGCCAGCTTTTCCCATTTACGAGTAAACAGAGCCAGTACGAATACAACGGCACCAACGCTGATACCGAATACGAAGATAGTCCAGTAAAGTTCTGGCATCGCCTGTGGGTTTTCCGGATCCAGACCGCCCGCCAGAAGACCTGCAATGACGTTACCCATTGCATAAGTCAGAACGAAAACCCCCATTAACTGTCCAGCCATACGCTTGGGTGACAATTTACTGACCGCACTTAGTGCTACTGGGCTTAAGCAAAGCTCACCAACGGTGTGAATGAAGTACACCGCAACCAGCCAGTAGGGTGCTACTTTTAAGCCGCTAGCTGCTGCTTGCGAAGCAAAGAACATGACAATGAAGCCAGTCGCCATAATGATAAGGCCAATCGCGCTTTTAAAACCGTACGATGGATTGATCATGCGCTTGCTGAGGTTAATCCAAAGCGCAGCGAAAAAGGGTGATAATGCGACCAAAAAGATAGAGTTAAGTGACTGGAACCAGGTCGTAGGAATTTCAAAGTCACCGACCATGCGATCCGTTAAGTCGCGAGCAAATAGGTTGAACGATGAACCTGCTTGCTCAAAACCCGCCCAGAACATGGTTGAGGCAATACAAACCAGAAATAGGGCGCCGAGTCGCTTCATTTCATCTTTGGTCAACTTACCAAACATGAATATTGATAGGTAATACACAAAAAAGATAACAGTGAAAATAACTGCGACATTACCGGCAATCAGCGTTGGGTCTAAAGTAACGTAGTCATTCAATGCTAAAAATGTGTAAACCGCTAAACCAGCTAATAAGAGCCAAATAACTCCCCAGCTGCGCTTTGCTGCTTTAGGACCCAGAGGTTTAGGTGGTTTCGCTCCAACATTGCCAAGTTTAGGTTTAGTCAGTTTGTACTGAATAAGGCCAAATGCCATACCAATAGCAGCTGCGCCGAAGCCCCAATGGTAACCAGCATTCTCCATAAGATAACCGGTAACAATGTAACCAATGATAGAACCGATGTTGATACCCATATAATAAAGGGTATAACCGCCATCACGACGGTCATCGTTGGAGCTATATAACTGGCCAACCATGGCGGTAATGTTTGGTTTCAATAAACCTGTACCAAGTACTACCAAAATCATACCAATGAAGAAGCCAGCCTCACTTGGTATGGCTAAGACAATGTGCCCCAGCATGATAATGATGCCACCGTACCAGGTTGCGCGCTGGCCGCCCAGTAAACGGTCAGCAATCCAGCCACCGGGTAACCCCATAAAGTAAACAGCACCGGTGTATAAGCCGTAAATAGCAGTTGCTGACGCAACGGTTATGGCCAACCCGCCTTCTTGTAAACTGGCGGTCATGAATAAAACCAGCAGCGCGCGCATACCGTAGTAGCTCATGCGCTCCCACATTTCGGTAAAGAACAGGGTCTGTAATCCCCCTGGCTGTCCGAAAAAGCTTGAATCTTTATCGACTATTTTTGTTGGATCCATTCTTGTTATCCATTTTGTTATTTAATATTAAATAGTTAGCGTTATTAGCGGCTCATTCGACTTTGGTCTAAGTCGAAAAAAGTGGCCTTACTTTACTAGCGAAGCCTGAGAAATAAAACCGAAAACGACGAAATACTCAGTTTTTGAGCTGTTTCTACGCCCTAACTGACGTAGATCGACGACTTAAGGAAGACTTTCTGAGGATAAGGTGAATACACCTATATTGTCGACAATTTAATTTGTATCGGCTTGCCAATAGCATTATTTTCATGGAAAATAGAGCTATCAATAATTACTGTCGACAATTAATGCAAATAGTCAGTCCTTTAGAACGTTCAGCCATTACCTCTTCAGACCGAGTTCTGTTTGAAATACAGCGGGCTATTGTGGAAGGGGATATAGCAGCGGGTTCAAAGATTAGTGAACCTGAGCTGGCAAGACGTTTTAATGTTAGCAGAGCGCCATTGCGTGAAGCTTTAGCCAGACTTGAGCGTTGTCATCTTATTGAACGAATTCCCAACGCTGGTGCCAGAGTGGTTACCTTGTCACCGGAAGGCTTAGTTTCGTTGTATCAAATACGGGAAGAGCTGGAAGGCCTGGCTTGTCGTTTAGCGGCAGAACAAATGCCGGAAAATGAAATTGATGAGTTAAGGCTATTATTAGATAAGCATTTGGAAACTCAGCGGGTTCGTGAAGGTGAAAGTTACTATCAGGAAGCTGGCGACTTAGATTTCCATTATCGCATTATACTCGGCAGTAAAAATCAGTATTTAATTAATATGCTTTGCGACGAACTCTACTATCTTGTACGTATGTATCGAGTACAAATGGGAATGAATGGTCCAAGAGTTTCACGTGCCTTCGATGAACATAAAGCCATTATCAATGCCATTGCTAATCGCGATGGGGAATTGGCTGATCTGCTAATGCGCCGCCATATTGGCGCGTCTCGTAAAAATATTGAATTACGGTTACAAACACAAAAGGAAACATCATGACTCATATGACAAGCCCGGGTGCTAAGTTGCGCCAAGCTATTGCCGACGAAAATCCTTTACAGATTGTTGGCACCATTAACGCCTACACAGCAATGATGGCAGAAAAGGTTGGGCACAAAGCGCTATACCTGTCTGGTGCTGGTGTGGCAAATGCGTCTTTCGGTTTGCCTGACTTAGGCATGACGTCGTTAAATGATGTTTGTGAAGACATTCGTCGTATTACTGCAGCAACCGATCTACCTCTGTTAGTCGATGCTGACACAGGTTGGGGCGGTGCTTTTAATATTGCCCGTACCGTTCAGGAAATGACACGTGCAGGTGCTGCCGGAATGCACATTGAAGACCAAGTGGCTCAAAAACGCTGCGGACACCGTCCAAACAAAGAAATTGTGACTCAGGAGGAAATGGTTGATCGCGTTAAAGCTGCAGTTGATGCGCGTATTGATGACCAGTTCCTGATTATGGCGCGTACTGATGCACTGCAACAACAAGGTCTGGAAGCCGCTATTGAACGAGCTCAGGCTTGTGTGGATGCCGGCGCCGATGCCATTTTTGCTGAAGCTGTCCATACACTCGACCAGTATAAAGCCTTCACCGACGCTTTGAATGTACCGGTTTTGGCCAATATCACTGAATTCGGTGCAACACCATTGTTTAATAAACAAGAGTTGGCTGACGCTGGGGTGGAAATTGTTCTTTACCCATTAAGCGCATTCCGGGCAATGAACAAAGCCGCACTGAACGTCTACAATAGTATTTTAGAGAACGGTGATCAGAAAGCCGTCGTAGATGACATGCAGACTCGCGCAGAGTTGTATGACTTTTTGAACTATCACGATTTCGAACAAAAGCTAGACCAATTATTTAAGAAATAATACACCGTAGCCTGATGTTCACGTCAGGTGAGATATTGAATACAAAAAGATATTATAAAATTAGGAAGGGAATTAAATTATGGCAGAGAAGAAACTAAGCGGCGCAGGTTTGCGCGGACAATCAGCCGGCGAAACGGCACTATGTACTGTTGGTAAAAGCGGTTCAGGTTTAACCTACCGTGGCTATGACATCTCTGAACTGGCGGAAAAAGTCAGTTTCGAAGAGGTGGCTTATCTTTTAGCGAAAGGCGAATTACCCAATAAACAGCAGTTAGAAGACTATAAAAAGCGTTTGAAGTCATTGCGCACCTTACCTCAGGAAGTCAAAGACGTACTTGAGCGTATTCCAAAGTCAGCGCATCCAATGGACGTTATGCGTACCGGTTGTTCTATGCTGGGTAACCTGGAAACAGAAGAAAGCTTTGATGAAGCTGACGATCATATCGAACGCATGCTCGCGACTTTCCCGGGTATTGTACTGTACTGGTACCGTTTTACTCACGACGGTGTTCGCATTGATACCGACTCGGAAGAAGAATCTATTGGTGCTCACTTCCTGCGTCTATTGCACGACAAAGCGCCTTCAGAGCTGCATGCGGCAGTAATGAATACCTCATTAATTCTTTACGCAGAGCATGAGTTCAACGCATCAACCTTTACGGCTCGTGTTTGCGCTTCAACATTGTCAGACATTCACTCTTGTGTAACCGGTGCCATTGGCTCATTACGTGGCCCACTTCATGGTGGTGCAAACGAAGCGGCAATGGAACTGATTGAGGGCATGAAGGATGCTGATGACGCTGAGCAGAAGCTGAAAGGCATGTTGGAACGTAAAGAGAAAATCATGGGCTTTGGGCACGCCATTTACCGCGACTTCGATCCACGTAACGACGTGATTAAAGCCTGGTCTAAGAAGCTGTCTGAAGAAGTGGGTGATAGCCGCTTGTACGACGTGTCAGTGCGTTGTGAAAAAGTTATGTGGGACGAGAAGAAACTCTTCCCGAATGCTGACTTCTTCCATGCCTCGGCTTATCACTACATGGGCATTCCAACGAAATTGTTCACACCAATCTTTGTGATGTCTCGTGTGACTGGCTGGACCGCTCATGTGAAAGAGCAGCGCGCTAATAACCGTATCATCCGCCCAAGTGCTGATTATACTGGCCCAGAGCCGCGCAAAGTTCCAGCTTTAGAAGAGCGC
>JBNJGQ010000078.1:0-7544 GCA_051747845.1 Pseudomonadota bacterium | reverse complement strand
GGCGCCGAAGTTAAAAGCAAAACGCAAAGCGAAGAAGGCGAGATTATAGCGAAAGTAGAGCCGGAAGATTTGGTTCGCTATGGTTTGATTCCAGAGTTTATTGGGCGACTGCCTGTCGTCGCTACGCTAGACGAGCTGGATGAAGAAGCATTGGTTGAAATTTTGCGTGAACCGAAAAATGCTTTAACGAAGCAATACTCTGCTTTGTTTGAAATGGAAGATGTTGAACTGGAGTTTCGTGAAGATGCGTTACGAGCTATTGCTAAAAAAGCCATGGCGCGTAAGACAGGAGCTCGCGGTCTGCGTTCAATAGTTGAAGGTGTTTTACTCGGTACGATGTACGAGTTACCTTCCATTGAGGGCGTGGTGAAAGTTGTGGTTGATGAGTCGGTGATAGCCGGCGAATCAGACCCTATTTTAATTTACGCGAATCAACAGAAAAATAAGCAGGCTTCGGGTGAATAATACGAAACTGTATTAAAAGTGTTCGAAAAAGGGCCAGTCTGGCCCTTTTTTTCTGTCAAGGATTGAACTTTCAGGTAAAGACCGCATATAACAAAGTAAACCTAGGTCGGGAGAGAATTTAATGAGCGAAGAACGCACCGAACAATTAACGATGCCTGTTCTGCCGTTGCGAGATGTAGTGGTTTACCCGCATATGGTGATTCCGCTATTTGTCGGTCGGGAAAAATCGATTCGATGCTTACAAGCGGCGATGGATGCGGATAAACAAGTCTTTTTAGCAGCGCAGAAAGATGCGTCGGTGGATGAACCTACCAATGATGACATTTATCCGGTGGGTACTGTCGCTACGGTTTTACAGTTATTGAAGCTGCCTGACGGCACTGTGAAAGTGTTGGTTGAAGGTAAGCAGCGTGCTCAGCTTGATGAACTTCAGGATGATGAAGAGTACTTTAAGGCCAGCATCCATTATCTAGCGGCCGAAGAGTTACCGGAAAAAGAGGAAGAAGTACTTATTCGTTCGGCTTTAAACCAGTTTGAAGGTTATGTGAAGCTGAACAAAAAGATACCGCCAGAAGTACTTACCTCGCTGTCTGGTATTGAAGATGGTGATCGTCTGGCAGACACAATGGCGGCCCATATGCCATTAAAACTTGCAGAAAAGCAGGCAATTCTTGAAATTACCGATGTGCGCGAGCGTATAGAGCACCTGATGGCATTGATGGAAGGCGAAATTGATATCCTTCAGGTTGAGAAACGTATTCGCAGTCGCGTCAAAAAACAAATGGAAAAGAGCCAGCGTGAGTATTACTTGAATGAGCAAATGAAAGCCATTCAAAAAGAGCTGGGTGAAACCGAAGACGGCGTTGATGAGTTTGAGCAGTTACAGAAGAAAATCGATGACGCTAAGATGCCGGCGGAAGCGAAGAAAAAGACCGAAGCCGAACTGCAGAAATTGAAAATGATGTCGCCTATGTCGGCAGAGGCGACTGTTGTCAGGGGCTATATTGACTGGATGGTATCGGTTCCCTGGAAAAAGCGTTCACGTATTAAGAAAGACTTGGCCCATGCAGAAAAAGTACTGGACGCTGATCATTATGGTTTGGAGAAAGTAAAAGAACGCATTATTGAGTACTTGGCGGTGCAACAACGAACCACCAAAGTGAAAGGTGCGATTCTTTGTTTAGTTGGTCCTCCGGGTGTAGGCAAAACATCGCTCGGACAGTCGATTGCGAAGGCGACAGGCCGAGAGTATGTACGTATGGCGTTAGGTGGTGTGCGCGATGAAGCAGAAATACGTGGTCACCGTCGTACTTATATTGGTTCTATGCCGGGTAAACTGATTCAGAAAATGTCTAAGGTTGGCGTACGCAACCCACTGTTTCTGTTAGACGAAATTGACAAAATGTCGGCAGACATGCGCGGCGATCCGGCTTCTGCGTTATTAGAAGTGTTAGACCCGGAACAAAACATTAACTTTAACGATCATTACCTGGAAGTGGATTATGACCTGTCTGATGTCATGTTTGTTGCGACATCGAACAGTATGAACATTCCGGCACCTCTGCTTGATCGAATGGAAGTGATTCGTCTTTCTGGTTATACCGAAGATGAAAAGCTGAACATCGCGAAACGTCACTTATTGACGAAGCAGATTGGTCGCAACGGTTTAAAAGAAAAAGAAATTACGGTTCAGGACAGTGCCATTATCGGTATTATTCGTTATTACACTCGCGAAGCCGGTGTGCGTAATCTTGAACGTGAGTTGTCACGACTGTGTCGCAAAGCGGTGAAAGAAATTCTGCTGGACAGTTCTATTAAGCACGTTGAAATTAACGGCGATAACTTAAGTGACTACCTGGGTGTGCAGCGCTTTGATTATGGTAAAGCGGAAGAAGCCAACCAAGTTGGTCAGGTTACTGGCTTAGCATGGACTGAAGTAGGCGGTGACTTGCTAACTATCGAAGCCACGAATGTGGCTGGTAAAGGGAAGACAACCACGACTGGGTCGTTAGGCGATGTTATGCAGGAATCGATTCAAACCGCTCTGACAGTAGTACGTAGTCGTGCTGATAAGCTGGGTATTGCGGATGACTTCCATGAGAAACGCGATATTCATGTTCACGTTCCTGAGGGCGCCACGCCAAAAGATGGCCCAAGTGCCGGTATCGCAATGGTCACGGCAATGGTTTCATCGTTAACCGGTAAACCGGTGCGTTCTGATGTGGCCATGACGGGGGAAATTACGTTGCGAGGTGAAGTACTGGCTATCGGTGGTTTAAAAGAAAAGCTACTGGCAGCTCATCGCGGTGGAATTAAGCATGTATTAATTCCCAAAGAAAATGAACGCGATTTAAAAGAAATAGCCGATAACGTTAAAGAAGACTTGGTAATTCAACCGGTGAAATGGATTGATGAAGTATTAGATGTTGCATTGGTTAAAGATTAATCAGTGACTTAATACTAAAGTCATATTCGAACGCTAGAATGCGGTCTGCGGATGAGAAATCATGCCTCAGACCGCATTTTTTCGTTAAAAAGTGAGTAAAAAGGGTTTTCAATCGAAACGACTGTGGTAGCCTAGAGTTTAAAGCTGATTCAGATGTATAACATTAAGAACAGCTGGAAAGGAAAACTATTTGGAAATAATGGTGCTTGAACAATTAAATCAAGCTTGATATAACCGTTTTGGCCCATTTAAATCCGAATGGAACCACGGAAATTTGATAATAACAATCTAAGGGGATGATACTGTGAACAAGTCTCAGCTTATTGACAAAATCGCGGCAGGTGCAGATATTTCTAAGGCTGCTGCTGGTCGTGCTCTGGACTCAATGATCGATGCAGTAACTGATGCTCTAAAAAAAGATGACCAAGTCGCATTAGTTGGCTTCGGTACGTTTAGCGTACGTGAGCGTTCTGCTCGTACTGGTCGTAACCCTCAAACGGGTGAGACTATCCAGATCGCTGCTGCTAAAGTACCTTCTTTTAAAGCAGGTAAAGCACTGAAAGACGCAGTAAATTAATTAAAGCGCATTAGCGCTTTTTTTAAAGAATAATAATAGTAGCCCGAGGTTTATAAAACCTCGGGTTATTTTTTTGTATGAATGGTGAGTTTTAAGACGAATCACCTTATAATGTGACGTTGTTTATTCAGGTTAAATAAGGAAAGCCTTATTATGTTAGAGCGGATTCGGGAAGGCTCGCAGAGTTTTACTGCCAAGGCCATTCTTGTGTTAATCATTCTAACTTTTGCACTGGCAGGTGTTGGTGGTTATATCACTGGTGACACAGATGATGCAGTGGCAAAAGTTAATGGAGAAGAAATTCCTCGCAGTGACTACGATCGTGCTTATGAAAACGAACGTAGCCGCTTACAAGAGCAGTTCGGCGATATGTTTTCTGCCATTACTTCCGATCCGGAATACATGCGTAGTTTGCGTAGTAGAGTTCTGGAGCAGCTTATTGAACAGGAATTACTTGTACAGTACGCAGCAGACAGCGGAATGCGTGTAGGGCCAGAACAGGTTAAAGCCGCAATTCGTGATATTCCACAGTTTCGCACCGCCGGACAGTTCGATAATGATGTCTATTTAATGGCGTTACGAAATGCGGGTTATAGCCCGGAAGCCTTTGCTAAAGTTATGCAGCAGGACATGACCCGGAATCAACTATTGCAGGGCTTGTCTCAGTCAGAGTTCGTTCTGGAGCCTGAAGCTTTAGCCTTTTTGCGCTTACAGAACCAAACGCGCTCAGGCGGGTTTCTGGTAGCAAGTAACGATTCTTTTGAGGACCAGGTGGAAGTTGCTGAGTCGGATATCGAGACCTTTTATCAGCAAAACCAGGACATGTTCCGTACTGAAGAAAAGTTGAGCGTTGCTTATGTTGAGCTTTCTTTAGCGGCTATTGAGTCTGATATTGAAATAGCAGATGAAGAAGTACGCGAGTACTACGAACAACGCCAGCAGCAGTACGCAACCGAAGAAGAGCGTCGCGTGTCGCACATTCTTATTGAGTTCGATACCGAAAACGCGAAAGAGAAAGCTGAAGAAGCACTGGCCGAGTTGGAGCAAGGCGCGGACTTTGCCGAGGTAGCGCAAACCTACTCTGATGATACTTTCTCTGCGGAGCAGGGTGGCGACCTTGATTGGGTCGAAGCGGGCATGATGGACGAAGATTTTGATGCCGCTGCTTTTGAGCTGGAAAACGTTGGTGATCTGTCGGAAATTGTTGAAACCAGCTTCGGTTATCACATTATTAAGCTGACCGATTTACGTGAAGGTACGGTAACACCATTCAGTGAAGTAGAAGGCGAAGTTCGCCAACAGTTGCTAGCAGAAAAAGCGGAAGACCGTTATTTTGAAAAACAACAGACGTTGGCAGAAATTAGCTTTGAACAGCCAGATACTCTGGAGCCTGCTGCTGAAGAAATTGGCACAACAGCTCGTCGTACTGACTTATTTACTCGTGAAAGAGCACCAACGCCTTTGAGTGATGATGTCATTCTCAATAACCTGTTTTCAGAACAGCTAATTGAAGAAAAGCTAAACAGTGATGTTATTGAAACTTCTGATGATCGTTCTTTGGTTGTGCGTGTGACTGAACATCAACCTGTACGAGTAAAAGATCTGGACGAAGTCCGCGAGCAAATCGTTGCCGAACTGCGTGTAGAAAAAGCTCAGGAGTTGGCACTGCAACAGGCGGAAGAGTGGATGCAGGCTTGGCAATCGGGTGAAGAAGCCGGTGATGAGATTGTCTGGGTAGATAGTATTACACGGAACAATAACGAGCATCCAAGAGCTATTGTACAAGAGCTTTTCTCGATGTCTCCGTCTGCTAACAATGATGAGAACACCTTTACTACTGTTGCGCTTCCTAATGGCGACGCGGCGGTGGTTGCGTTGACAGAACTTAACTCGGGTAATGCAAATGAAGAGCAACTTGATGAGTTGCAAAGTCAACTGCAGAACCGTCAGGCACAAGTTATGTTACAAGCTTTCATTAATAATCTGAAAAGTGATGCAGACATTCAGCGTTTATCGACTCGATAAAGTTTAGCGCTCATCGAAAAAAAAGCTCAGACTTTCACAAGTCTGAGCTTTTTTGTTTTTCATTAGTATTAATTGCGTCCGTAAAGCTCTGGTAATACGTTATTTTTTGTCGTGCCAGATAACCTCTCTAAAGAGGACTTAACGTCCTTGTACAGCTTTTTACCATCTTGCCAGCGGTTATTCCCCGGTTGGTATAAACTTTTTTGGAGAGTAGCACAGGAGCTTTGTATTGAAAGGTACTGAGACAATTCCGTTAAACTGTTAAAAGGTTGATTAAAGTAACGGTTTGCCCACTCAAGCAATGCTTTTTGAGCTGTATGGGCATCGTTCTTACTGCAGGCCTGCTGAAACTCTCTCCACAGTTTATCTTTGTTGAGCTGGTGGGGCGTTTTAGACGTCTCTTCTACCGCGTCTTTTGATGATGATTGACGACGCATCACTAGGTAAAGGTTGCCGGCTAATGATGCCAGTATAATAATTCCTAATATGGCAATGAACCAGCTTTGCTGCCACCAAACCAGGGCTAATGAAGGCTTGGCAGGTTCAACTGTTTTTTCCTCCGCACTCTGCTTTTTCGGCGCAGCGGCGTCACTTGGTTGATTTCCTTCAGGGATTGCTTGCATGCCTTCAGCCATAGCGACTGAAAATTCCAGGTCATCAGTTTCAGCCGAGGCTGCTAGCCCTGTTTTGGTATTAAACCATGGAACTTCAAGCGCCGGGATGCTCAGCGGACCCGGTTGATTCGGTACAATTGCGAAGCTGACGGTTTTTTGTGAAATAACAACGCCGTTACGCGTAAACTGGTCGGTTTCGTCGCCATCAGGATACACTCTTACCGTATCTGGAAACTCAGGCTTTATCTCCGGTAGCTGCTCTGGCTTCACTCCAATGGCGGTTAGCATGTATGAAATAGTCAGAGGTTCACCAACGGTGTAGGTGCCCTGCTCTGGTGAAACCGACTGGGAAATACTGACTAGCTCACTCGGTAACCAGTGCCCCTGCCAGTTAGTCGGAACGGGTTTGACGTTAACATCTATTGTTTCCGCTATTGTGCTAACGGGCTGAGTATTGGAAAACGAAGAGAAGATTGAGCGTTGCCCCTGGGTAAAGACTTCTCCGTCAAAGCGTGCTCCTGTGATACTTAAGGGACCTGATTTGCTGGGCGTAATTTGGTAAACGCGCTGATAAACCTTATAGCGACGTCCATTAACCATCTGTGTACTTTCTTCGTCTCTGCCTATTTGCTGTACGTCTGCGTTTTCGGCTTCCGGAGGCACTAAGTTACCCTTGTTTAAGTCTGCAGCTAAAAACAGTCGTGCGACATAGGTAATAGGTTGTTGCAGGTAAACTTGTTCGCTATCAACCTGAGCTTCTAAAAAGGCCGTCTTTTGTTCTGTCTCCTGACTGCTTCCAGCTTCCAGTACCTCTATGGTTATCGGCTGAGAGGAGATACCGCCAATGGTAATTTCCGGAATTGTGTATTCGCCCGCGGCCTGCGGAATTAATACGGTAGTAAACCGGGTTTGTTTACTGAGTCTGCCGTTTATCATTGATGTCTGACGGCTTACAGAGGTTCTTCCTACCACAAAGTCTTTTAACAACTTTGATGGAGAGAAGCTGTCATTTTCAACGTCATCGTCAACGGTTACTGTCAGTACAAACGACTGGTTAGCGGTAACCGGGTTCCTGTCGACCGTTGCAGTGACTTCGGAAACATCGGCGCGAGCAAGCTGACTCACAAGCAATAAACTGACCAATAAAAAAGTGTGTAGCCATACTCTTACCATTTTTTATCTTCTCCCTGCGGTTCTGAAGCTCTGCGTTGGCGACGGCGCTGACTTTCCAGAAGCATCTTGTTACGCAATAGAATACTCGGGTCATCCGGAACTCGGTTCATCCATTGCTCCAGTTGCTGTGCCTTTTCAGGATCAATTTCACCTTCTCTTACCTTTTCCTGAAGTTGTTGTGTGGACTCTTCATCGGTTTCTGAACCCTCATTTTCAGTGGTGTCCTGCTGTTCTTTTTCTTCTG
>JBNJGQ010000077.1:0-7575 GCA_051747845.1 Pseudomonadota bacterium | reverse complement strand
CTTATCAGCTTTTTCACGAATCAGGAACTCCGCGGCGCCCATGCTGAACGATCGCCAGAACCAGGCTGTACATTACATCCAGGGTCCTTTATTGGTACTGGCCGGTGCCGGTAGTGGCAAAACTCGGGTGATCACCGAGAAAATTGCCTACCTGATTCGCCAGCAGATTTATACCGCTCGGCAAATTGGTGCGGTGACCTTCACCAATAAAGCCGCCAAAGAAATGAAAGAGCGTATAGCGCAAACTCTGCCGAAAGCGCAGCTGCGTGGCTTAACCGTGTGTACTTTTCATACTCTGGGGCTGAATATTATTCGGCGCGAACTCAGCACCCTTGGGTTTAAGCCCGGGTTTTCATTATTTGACGACCAGGACACTTATGCCCTGCTTAACGCCCTTACTGAGGACGTATTTGAGGGCGACAAAGCGCTGATTCAAGCCTGCCAGCACCAGATAGGTCATTGGAAGAACGCCATGCTCTCGCCCGAGCAGGCTTTGCAGAAAGCCGGGAACGATCAGGAAAATGCCTTTGCTCAGGTTTATCAGCAATACCAGAATAACCTGAGCGCCTGTAATGCCGTCGACTTTGACGACTTGATCCGCCTGCCGACGCAGTTGCTGGCGACCAACGAAAACGCCCGCGCGCGCTGGCAGAAAAAGTTTCAATACCTATTGGTGGACGAGTATCAGGATACCAACACCAGTCAGTACCAGTTGGTTAAATTACTGGTGGGCGAGCGTGCCCGTTTTACCGTGGTGGGCGACGATGACCAGTCCATTTACTCCTGGCGCGGCGCACAACCGAAAAACCTGGCTTTGCTGAAACAAGACTTTCCTAGTTTGGAAGTAGTAAAACTGGAGCAGAATTACCGTTCGCACGGCCGTATTCTGAAAGCGGCGAACATTCTCATTGAAAATAACCCACACGTCTTTGAGAAAAAGCTGTTTTCTGAGATGGAATACGGCGAGCCGCTTAGCGTTATTTTCGGTCGTAACGAAGAACACGAAGCCGAACGTGTCATAGCCGAAATTGTGAAACAGCGGTTTCTGCGTAAAACACCATATCACCATTTTGCCATTCTATACCGGGGTAATCATCAGTCGCGCTTGTTTGAGAAGGCGCTAATGAACAACCGTATTCCTTATAAAATTACCGGTGGTCAGTCATTCTTTGCCCGTTCGGAAGTCAAAGATATTATGGCCTACCTGCGGTTGCTGGTGAACCCCACCGACGACACCGCCTTTCTACGCATTATTAATACACCGAGGCGTGGCATTGGCCCGCAAACCGTTGAGCGTATTGGCCGCTTGTCGCAAGAGTTAGGTTGCAGCTTATTTGAAGCCTGCCAGTCACCGCATTTAAAAACACAGCTTAGCACCGGTGTTTTTCAGCATGTGGATGTTTTCCGGAACATGATAGACACCCTGGCACGGCAGGCCGACCACCAAGCGGACGCCAGTGATGCGGTGCGGCAGTTGCTCAGTGAAATTGGTTACGAAGACTGGCTGTTTGAGCAAAGCCCCAGTGCCAAAGCTGCCGAAATGCGTATTAAGAACGTGTATGAGCTGCACCGCTGGGTATCCGATATGTTAAAAGGCGATGCCGAGCATGAGCCTATGGAACTGGACCAGGTCGTCAGCCGCTTGTCACTGCGCGATATGATGTCACGTAACGAAGACGACGAGCAGTTTGAGCAAGTGCAGTTAATGACCCTGCACGCGTCCAAAGGCCTAGAATTTCCTTACGTGTTTTTGGTGGGCATGGAAGAAGGCTTACTGCCGCATCAAAGCAGCATTGATGAAAACAACATTGAAGAAGAGCGCCGGCTGGCTTACGTGGGCATAACTCGGGCACAGCATAAGTTAGTCTTCACTATGGCTAAAGAGCGCCGCCAGTTTGGTGAAAAACTCGAGCCGCAGCCCAGTCGTTTCCTGCTGGAATTACCGCAGGACGATTTAGAGTGGGAACACCGCAAACAGAAATCGGATGAAGAGCGGGAAGAGCAAAGAAGTCAGGGACTGGAGATGTTGAAAAATGCACTTAAGTAGCGCCAGTAATTATGCGCACACGAAGCTGGAGTCGTCGTCTTTAACTATTCGGCTTTCATAGTTTTTATCAATAAAACTCCCCTGACCAACCGCCACGCCCTGTTTTTCAACGTCGTCCTTTTGTGTTTCAGTCTCTAAACCGTCTGCATAAACCTCAATATTCAGTTCATGGCACAGCGTAACAATGTGCTTAAGCATGGCCTGTGCACGGTTATTGCTGCTAAGCCTGGCAATATAATGATGGTCCAGCTTTAATACCGTGAACGGGAAATTATACAAGAACTGCAACGGTCCGGAGCCACTACCAAAGTTATCGATAACGAGTGTAAAGCCGAATTCCGACAGACGTCTTAGGCTCGCGAGCACCCGGCGGCCATCTTTCACCAAATCAGTCTCATCAAACTCTAGTGCAATATTTTCCGGCTTGGCGCCGCTGTCCATAACGATATTAACCAGTTCGTTCAGGTGGCTGTTTTTTAACAGGTGCCTAACCGATAAATTAAGATGCAATGACGTTTCTCTGCTGACCTTATTTTCAACCAGCCAGCGACTGGCGGTACGTAAAACAAACCTGTCGAGTTTTACAATAAGCCCCGTTCGCTCGGCAAGAGGCAGAAACTCCTCACTGTCAAAACTGTAGCGTGGATCATCCCACACTAGCTTTGCTTCTACGGCTTTTACGTCGGCCGTTTTCAAATCAACTATTGGTTGATAACTAACGGCAAAGTCCTTGTCGACTTTGGCATGTCTCAACGCCGTTTCTTTGCGTACGCTGTCAACAAGTGTTTCATGCATACTGTCGTCAAATAATACGTAACGGCCCCGGCCCATGCCCTTAGCTTGATACATAGCCGCATCTGCATCACGTAAGAGGCGCTCAGCCGAGTCAGTCTCTTCAAGACACTCAGCAATACCGATACTGGCACCGGAGTAATGTTCCTGCCCATTTAACTGAAACGGCTCACTCATTTGTTGGATCATGCGTTTAGCGACGTCTTTCGCATCATCAATACCAGTAATGGTATCCAGTAAGATAACGAACTCATCACCGCCCAAACGCGCAACCATGTCGTTGTCACGCACGCAGTCGCCAATACGCTTACTCACTTCCAGCAAAAACTCGTCACCAGCAGAGTGACCAAGGGTATCGTTAATGTTTTTAAAACGGTCAAGGTCGACAAACAATACCGCAAAATGATGCTCGGGATGGCGACGCTTATGCGCCACAGCCTGCTGCAGACGCTCATTAAACAAAATGCGATTGGGTAATCCAGTCAGGTTATCGTGATGTGCGGCGTGGAATAAGTTGGACTCTGTTTTCTTTCGTCGCTCAATTTCTGATACAAGCTCTTCGGTGCGCTCTGCCACTTTCTTTTCCAGAAACTGGTTCACGCGCTGAATTTCTTCAGCGGAACGCTTTCTGTCGATAGCAACGGCAACGTGCTGCGAGACAAAGTTTAACAGCTCCAAGTCATCATTTTGATAAAGGAAATCTCCGTCATAAGTCTGCACCGCAATAACACCGAACACCTGACCGTTCATCATTAGCGGACTGCCCAGCCATTGCTTAGCCAGCTTCATGCCGCCATAACCTAATTCAATTTCATTCTTTTTCAGTAACTTCTGCCTGACAGCCGCATTCACAAAAGCCGGTTCCTGCTTTTTAATTACGTACTCAGTCAACCCCTTACCTACGCGACGACGTTCTGCTTTAGAGCCTGTCTCGTCTACGTGGTAGGGAAAGTGCAGGAACTTTTTATCATCCGAGAGCAACGCCACATAAAAGTTATCGGCATGAATGAGCTTACCAATTTGCCTGTGCAGTTGTCGGTAGAATGCATTCATGTCATCAGAGGTATTGGTCAACTCTGAAATAGCAAACAATACCGAAGTCTGCTGCTCTGCCCTTTCCCGAATGGTGATTTCGCTCATCAGGCTTTCATTGGCATAGCGAAGCTCAGCAGTCTGGTGTTCTATTTCACTTTGCATTAAATCACGTTGTTTTAAACGTTCAAGCGCATTCACTACGTGTTGCGAAACAAAGGTCAAAAGATCTTCGTCAGAGGTATCATAGCGGACATCAGCACTGTAGCTCTGCACAACCATAACACCAATAGTGATATCACCACGTTTCAGGGGAACACCCAGCCAGTCCTGATGCTCGGCTCCCAAGCCTTCAATCTCATTATTATCAATAAGGCGTTGGTAAACTTCAGGTGGGCATAAAAGTGACTGACCTTTTCTTAAAACATACCCCGTTAAACCTTTACTGAGCTGATCAATTGGAATGCGTTCGAATAAAGTGTCCTGATCAATTTCATCAACAAAGTAGACAAAATCGACAAGCTCTTCCTGAGGTTCATAAAGGCAGATGTAAAAGTTGCGGGCGTACATCAATTCGCCGATGATTTCATGCAGTGACTGGTAAAAGTTATCCATTTCGCGTGCGGAAGCCGCCAGTTCCGAAATTCGAAACAGCGCCTTTTGTACGACTTCAGCCGATCGGTATTTTTGGGTCAACCCTTTTAAACGGGTAATAACCTTTTGCAAGCGTTCATTTTCAGTTTGTAATTCCTGAAGCTGCTCCTTGCTTACCTTACGGTCTGTCATCCAGGTTCACCTTTAAACACTGACACTCCTTGCCGCAAATACACTTTTTTAACACTTGTTGTTTTTAATAACAGTCGTACAGTATAGACCTCTGTCAAAAAATAGAAAAGATTTGCTTAAGAAATAATTAGAGCGAGGAAATTCTGAGGGTGGTTAACGTCAATTGACACAAAAAAGGCTGCCGAGTTGGCAGCCTTTTCAAAACATCTGAAAACTAAGGTGTTTTAGATGTCTTCAATCATATAATCGATTGCGGCCTGAATTTCGTCTTCTGAACAGTCGCTACAGGTTCCCATTGGCGGCATAGCATTATAACCGTCCATCGCGTTCTTTAATACGGTCTCCATGCCCTTGTCTAACCGCTCTTCCCAGTCAGAAGCTTCGTTAATTTTAGGCGCACCCATAACACCGCTGGTGTGGCAGGCTGTACAAAATTTATCGTAAACTTGCTGGCCTGAACGTGGACCGCTGCTTTCTTCCGCTTCACTGCTTTCACCAGCCACATAGTGCTTACCTGCCGGCTTAATACGCTCTGCTATTGCTTCGCGTGACATGTCATCCTGCACCGATGACGCACTGATGCTTAGCGCAAACAGCATGGAAATAGTGCCCAAAACGCTCTTAACGAAAAATGAATTCATAACTTTCACTGGTTTCTCCTACAAATGGCTGGTGTTCTTGCACGCCCAGTTAGTGGATGCGATTATAACCACAAATGCGCAAAGGATAAACACTTGGCTGAAATTGCTCGCAAAATAGCTTTGCTGGATCTGGATGCTTTCTTTGCTTCGGCCGAAGAATTGCGTGATCCCAGCCTGAAAACGCGCCCATTTGCTGTTGGCGGCGGCGGTGAGCGAGGCGTGGTTGCAACTGCGAATTATCTGGCTCGTCAGTACGGCGTCAAGAGCGCCATGCCAGGCAGCCATGCCCGTCGCTTATGCCCCCAATTAACCTTTATACGGCCCGATGGAAATTATTACCGGGAGCTATCCAACAAGGTTTTGGATGTTCTTCAGGAACTGACCCCGCGGATTGAACCCGCTTCTATCGATGAGTTTTATTTAGACTTAACCCACCTTGAAGGCTTTAAAGGCAGTGCCACCCTGGCTATGAACCACGTTCGCGAGCGGATAAAAACGCTTGGAATAACCGGTTCCGCCGGCATTTCCAATCAAAAGATGGTTGCAAAAATTGCCAGCGAAGAGCGCAAACCCGATGGGCAGTTTGTTGTTCATCCTTCCGAGGTCATGAATTACATTGCTGCCTTAAACCTAAAACAGATCCCCGGCGTAGGACCAAAAAGCCAGCAGGTACTGACAAATCATGGTTTGACCACGGGTAAAGACATACAACAAATTGAGCTACAACAGCTGCAGGCTATTCTCGGGGAAAAGGCCGGGTACGTTTTATTTGAGCGTTGTCATGGTCGTGACCGCCGGGAGGTGGTTACTGAGCGCATTCGAAAAAGCGTGGGCGTAGAGCAAACCTTAACGACCGACATGCGGCTGGAGTCGACAGCACAGGCTTATGTTCAGGACAACTTATTACCCAAGCTACGACAACGGATGAAGATATCACACTGGCGGGAGCAGCCCATTCGCAGTCAAACCCTTAAACTGAAGTTCTCGGACTTTACTCAAACAACGGTCTCGCGCAGTTCTCAGTTTATTTCGCCCAGCTTGTTTTATCAGCTCTTAGATGAAGCATGGCAACGAGGGAAAGGGAAAGGAGTGAGGCTGCTGGGGATCAGTGCGACATTGCCTGACCCCAACGAGCAGTTACAACTCGAACTTGAGCTAGATTAGTCGTCTTTAACGATAACGGTAATTTTTTCTGAAACGACAGCAGGGTTATGCGGCACGTGGTTTTTATCACCTAGAATAAGCTGCAACGTATGCTCACCCGGCTCTAAAGTCACCGTGGTTTCCGTTTGACCGCCACCAAAGTGAATGACATCGCCGCCCATTGGCTTATCCATAGCCGGCAGTTCGTCTTTATCAATCAATAAATGGTGATGACCGGTATGTTTGACATCGACACCCGCTGGTGCCACACCCATACCACTTAAACCAAACTTCACTTTAAAGGTTTTACCAACAGTCTCACCGTTTTGCGGAGAGATAATGTAAGCTTGGGCTTCTTGTGATGCTTCTGTACGTTCTGTTTCTGCTGCCTGCGCGGTTGCAAGTACAGGGCCGCCTAACATGGCTAAAGCGCCAATCATCCATGCTTTATTCATAAGTTTCTCCAGTTATTGATATCAATCAATTCAGTTTAAACTGTGTCACCAATTGTTCCAAGCGTTCAAATGCCGTATTCAGTTCACGACACGCCTGCTTGGTATTATTTAGATTGCTGACACTCTGATCGTTCATACTACTGATATCCATAATGTCACGATCCAGTGTTTGGATCACTGAAGTCTGTTGTTCCGTTGCTGAAGCCACCGAATGATTCACATCATCGATATTGACGATAATGCCGTTAATCTCTGACATGTGTTCAGCAGATTCCTCTGCGCTTAGCACACAGGCACTGCTTATTTCCTGGCTTTCCTTGATAACTTCAACGACACTGCGCGTACCAGCCCTGACCCGTTCAATCATCGACTCTACTTCGGTAGCCGATGACGATGTCCGCTGCGCCAGGTTACGCACTTCGTCGGCAACGACCGCAAAACCACGGCCAGCTTCACCAGCCCTGGCAGCTTCAATTGCCGCATTAAGTGCCAGCAAGTTGGTTTGCTCGGTAATGCCTTTAATCACTTCAATAATATTTCCAATATTCTGCGTGTCTTCATCCAGGGTATGAATGGCCTGACTGGAGGCGTCCATACGCTCGGACAAGTGCTGAATTTGCTGTCGGTTGTGTTGCAGCGAATCTCTTGCCGATGAGGCTTTTGCAGTACCAGAACTGGC
>JBNJGQ010000076.1:0-7581 GCA_051747845.1 Pseudomonadota bacterium | reverse complement strand
ACAAGCCCCGCAGTTAAGGCCAGCACGCTGAGCATTATTGCTGTGATGTGAACCGTGCCCAACCAGAACCACGTACTTCCCGAACGAGTCGAACTGCATCCCCGCCAACGCCTGCTCGCATAAACTCACCAAAGACTCTACTGACGCCTGACCGTCAGTTTGAAAGATAGCGCTGCCGGACACTGCGGTATCGTCAGCGGTTGCCAGTTTTCCGGTCGCGCCTGTCAGCAACTCCTTCAACTTGCCAAGCCCAAGCGCTTCAACGCCACTGAACATCGACACAGGCGTATTAAACAGGTTACTGAGTAACGACATAACCGAATGCTTACGCTCCGGCGCCTTAACGTAATAAGCCGGCTGCAACAGACCCGGTGCATGAGGAACATCCTGCTCTTTGGTCTTAACCGCCAAAGGCACACCAAAAAAGCCGGCAAAGCCTTTGCTTTGTGTACTCACCCCCAAGCGCTCCCCTGCTTGTTCTAACGCACGACGATAACGCTCAGAGCGCACATCGATACAAAACACGGCTTGCACCACTGAGGTTTCATTCGCGGTCTTATCTGAGTTTGCCGGGCTGAATTTCAGTGTCTGCAACTGTGAGCGTTCATAAGCCGCCTGCCACTGCCATAAAATATCGTTGTATTGTTCGATATGAGCCACTTGCCCTTCACAATTTTCTACCTGCGTTGCAAGCGCCTGCTGCAACTGCTGATACACAGCCGTGTTGGTTCGCTCAGCCAGTTGCCAAAGAATATACTCCCAGGCCAGCCGAATGCATAACAACTCAAATACCCATTGGCTCTGCTGGCGGGCGTCCTGATAAGCCAAAGCTGCAGCCCAGCCCCACAGATCACTGATAAGAGCCTGGCAGTAACAACGCAGTGCATAGCCAGACGCATCGGTTAAAAAACTCGCCTGACAGACGCTAATAAGCTCATACGGATCATCCGGGAGTTCCGCAAATAAATCGTTTAAGTCTGCCTCATCCATCAGGGTTTCAATACCGCGGTCAGCACGAGAAATCGCTAACCAATGTTGATACAACGAACTGTCCTTACCCGCTTGCTGGAAGCGTGTGGGAAACTGCATAAACAAGCCGCAGGTCTGGCTGATTTGCAGCACCACTTCGTCATTCCAGCGCATTTTTCGACGACGCTGCTGATATTTATCCACCCACTGGCTTAGATTTCGCCATTGCGGCAACAGCTCACGCGATTGAGTTCGTTGTTCTAGCTGCTGTACCATATCTTCGGTCACTAATTCTGGAGCAATTTGGTTCTGCTGCCATTGCTGCCAATAGAAGTCTGGACTCATTAACAGTCGACTCCCCGCACAGTAGCGCCAATGCGCAGCGACACCAGTAACCGGTTGCTGTCGGTAATGCCAGAAAGGGTTAACCGCTATCCATTGAGACAAGGGCCACTGCGGTGCAATGGAGTGACTAACTTGTTCCGCAATAGACACAAAACGACTGACGGTGATCATAAGCGATCCTCTTGTCGGCTACGCCGTTGGTAATAACGAATGGGATGACTGGGCCATAACCACAACACCAGCCGCGTTAGCCACTCATCCAGGTATAGTCCTGCGTTCAAAGTGATAAACCAGCGTTGGCTCAGACGACGCGATGGTGTGTGATGTACCAACCAATAAGTAAAAGCGAAGATATTGAACAGCACAGTAATAACCGGCTCCAGCAGCAAGCTGTCAAACGGCGGTTGTGGCTCTACAACTTGTTGTACCAGCGCACCAAGAACCAGATAAGCACCTATCGCCAACACCGAAACACCCACTCGCAACAGCCATTGGTGTAGGTTCATCCAAATAGTCGCTAATACCATGGCTAATAAAGCCGACGGTAACCACTTAGGATCATCCAGTAACCACCAACAAGTAGCTGCGATGAATGCCTGAAAAATTAGAAAGACCAGGCTGACACGTAATATTGAGCGGGCCTGAGGCTGTTTAATGAAAGCAACTTCGCTAACCGATAAAAAGGCATGAGCTTTATAAACTGAGTGTGCAACCAGATGAAGCAAGGCTAAATCGTAGTATCCCAAACCAATTTCCAGCAGCATCAGACCCATTTGCGCACACGTTGACCATGCCAGACGCACTTTGATGCTGATACGTGTCGCCATAATTAATGCAGCAAAGCAGCACGAGGCGGCCGACACCAGACACAATAACCACACGGCCAGAACACTATTGCTCCATAAAGGTACGGTGACCAGCAACAAAAAGCCGCCAAGGTTAATAATGCCAGCGTGCAGTAAAGCGGAAACGGGTGTGGGTGCTTCAACCACCTGAATGAGCCAACCATGTAAGGGCAACTGAGCGCACTTTATTAATGCCGCCATAACCAGACAGAGTGCCGCAATATGCTGAGTGATACTGGTAGGTGCCGTAGCAAACTGCTTGAGTATGGTGTCCAGTTGAAAGCTGCCCGTGTTGAGATACATAAGGACAAAAGCAGTTCCTAAAAAAGCTTCTGAGCAGCGTGCCAGAATGAACTTTTTATGAGCCGCCAGTACCGCTCTGTCACGCTCAGGGTAAAACATGAGCAGTCTGTGCAGTTGCAGGCTGATACTCATCCAGGCCACAAAGAAAACCACAATGTGATTACTAACGATAAGTACGATTACCGCTACTAAGCAGCCAACCAATTTAGAAACGAAAGAACGACGGCGCGGGTCCAGTCGAAAGTTTGTGACAGCGTAGCGCGTTACTACCAGTGCTAATAAAGCCACCAGAGCCAATAACACCGGGCGAACGCCAGATAATGTCAACCATTCAGTCATTGATACATCCTGGGTATTTTGTTTGGGGCAAATTATGGGGGTGGCTTTAATGTTAAGTAAAATAGATATAAAATATAATATTGTTCTATTTTAAAGAACGGTCGCTAACAGCTATGAATTACAAACATCTCTTTTACTTCTGGCATGTGGCGGAAAGTGGTCATTTAACCCAAACCGCTCAAAAACTTCATGTGTCGCAATCGGCTTTATCGGCGCAAATAAAACAGTTGGAAGAATGGTTGGGCACGCCTTTGTTTGAACGTCAGGGGCGCCAGCTGGTGCTGACTCAGGCGGGGTACATTGCTCGTCAGTACGCCAACCGGATTTTTCACGAAGGTGAAAACCTGGTCAAACAACTAAAACAGGGAATGGACGGTGCTGATTTAGTGATTCGTATAGGTCATGCCTCGACCATGTCACGTAACTTTGTCGAAGCATTTATTAGCGACTTAGTACACCAGCAGGAAGTGCAATACCGCTTGCATTCAATGACACCCGACCAGTTATTTAATGAGTTGGCTAACCACCAAATTGACCTTGCGTTGGCGAATACCAACGTACGGGGCAGTGATAAACAATTATGGCAAAGCCGCCTGTTAGCGCGTCAACCGGTATCCGTTATAGGGCCTCCGGGACGCAATATAGAACGTCTGACAGATGCCTCTTTACGTAACCAAAACTGGGTTCTACCGCCGGAAAACATGCCTCAGCGTGCGGCTTTCGATATGTTAAGCGCAGAATACAAATGGCAACCACGGGTACTTGCCGAGGCGGACGATATGGCAATGCTGCGACTACTGGCGCGTGATACTGGAGCGTTGGCGGTTATTCCAGACGTTGTGGTAAGAGATGAATTGAACAACGGACAGTTAAAACGCTACCTGACCCTGCCTAATGTGTTCGAACACTTTTATGCGATTACTTTAAAGCGCCCTTTCGAGCATCCAATGGTGGCTCGGCTTCTCAAGCGTTTTGCGTAGCCCGTTGCAAGGCAAAAGGCTACGCATTCAGCTCAACGCGGCAACTTACGCATTTTCGCGATTTGCAATAAACTCTAACGCAAGGTCAATACGCGCCAGAACTGTTTCTTGAGGTATGAGTTCCAGCGTCACATCTAACGAGGGAGAATTGCCTCCGCCGGTTGCTGCAACACGCAGCGGCATGCCAACTTTGCCCATGCCCACATCCAAGTCAGTAGCGGTCTGATTAATTGCCGCCTGAATATTCGCCGCATTCCACTCAGCAACAGCTCCAAGCAATTCTTTCGCTTTTGCCAGAGGCTCTTTAGCTACCGGGCGTAAATGCTTTTTCGCTGCTTTTTCATCAAACTCATCGACCGACTCGAAAAAGTAGCGGCTAATAGCAGCCATCTCTTTCAGGTTTTTTACCCGGTCCGCCTGCAGTGATACAACTTTCTCTAACGCTGGACCGTTACTTGTATCCACGCTAATTTGGTCAAGCTGCCATTGTAATTGCGGAGCGACTTTTTCCGCAGGCAAAGTTTTCATGTAGTGCTGGTTGAGCCAGTTAAGCTTTTCGGTATTAAACGCAGAGGCTGCTTTGTTCACGTCATCCAGCTTGAAGTATTCCACCAGCTCTTCACGGCTGAATATTTCCTGGTCACCATGAGACCAGCCTAAACGCGCTAAGTAATTTACAACCGCTTCAGGTACGTAGCCGTCGTCGCGGTATTGCATAACGCTGACCGCACCATGACGTTTCGAAAGCTTCTTACCATCATCACCCAGAATCATCGACACATGTGCGTACTGAGGTACCGGTGCACCTAAAGCTTTCAAAATATTAATTTGACGCGGGGTGTTATTAATATGGTCTTCACCACGCACCACATGCGTAATATCCATATCCCAGTCATCAACCACCACACAAAAATTATAAGTTGGCGTGCCGTCGGTACGGGCAATGATCAAATCATCCAGTTCAGTATTAGCGAATTCAATGCGCCCACGAATATGGTCATCAAAAGCCACACTGCCCTCTTGCGGGTTACGGAAGCGGATCACGTATTTATCGCCACCAACATTCGGGTTATCGCGGCAATGACCGTCATAACGAGGCTTTTCACCGGCCGCCATTTGCTCTTCACGCATTTTTTCCAGGCGCTCGGTTGAGCAATAGCACTTGTAGGCTTTGTCTTCTTCCAGCAGCTTATCAATCAACTCTTGGTAGCGCTCAAAGCGTTGAGTCTGGTAATAAGGTCCACGATCCCAGCTTAAACCCAGCCATTCCATACCCTCTAAAATGGCATCGATAGCAGGCTGCGTTGAACGTTCACGGTCAGTATCTTCGATACGCAGCACGAACTCGCCGCCCTGCGCCTTTGCAACTAACCATGAATATAATGCCGTACGGGCACCACCAACATGCAAATACCCAGTCGGGCTGGGGGCAAAACGCGTTACCACACTCATGTTTATTCCTTTCTTTAAAACCGGTAAATTTAATGAGCGCAAGTTTATCAAGACTGAGCGCTTGACGCATCTGCTATTCGAAATGATTAAAATGTCAGCAAACGAACCAAAGTTAGCAATTTTTATTTGACAGTTTATATCTGCGCCCTATAATGCCACCTCGCAACGACGCAGAAGTGTCACAGTGAGAATGGTTGCTTAGCTCAGTTGGGAGAGCATCGCCCTTACAAGGCGAGGGTCACTGGTTCAAGCCCAGTAGCAACCACCACTTCTCTTCTTCCCCTTAGTTGCAGACCTTCAGGATGGTTGCTTAGCTCAGTTGGGAGAGCATCGCCCTTACAAGGCGAGGGTCACTGGTTCGAGCCCAGTAGCAACCACCATTTTTTCTCTCAGTTCTCTATTTCTCCAGTATTAAATTCTCTGATAAATAATCCAGCAGCACTCGTACTTTAGGAATCACCTGACGATTTTCCGGATACAACGCCCATATACCATCATCTGGTTGTCGAAAATCCGCTAACACTTCCTCTAACTGTCCACTTTCCAACGACTCAGTCACGTAATAATCCGGCAGCATTGCCAACCCCAAACCTTTTGTTGCTGCATCACGAAGTGCCAGGCCATTGTTGCAATGCAAGTACGACTCAGGCCGTACAGTATCCAGTTTGCCATCAACCTCAAAACGCCACTGCTTGACCGTTCCGGTAAAACAGCGATGCGCATCCAGATCATTAATAGTTTGCGGGCGTCCAAATTGATTAAAATAAGCAGACGAGCCTACGACAAAATGCCGACGTGACCCTAATTTTCGAGCGCGTAACCGCGGGTTCCCCAACTGCCCTAAACGTATAGCCACATCATAGCTGCCTTCAATTAAGTCAACCTGCTCGTTTGTCAGCTGTAAATCCAGGCGGCAATCCGCATAAACCTGCAAAAAATCATTCAACAGAGGTGCAATAAACCGTTCGCCATAGTAGACAGGCGCAGTAATACGAATTAAGCCTTGCGGTTGCTGTGTACGTTGCTGAATGGCCTGATCCGCATCTCGCAGACTGGCAACCAGGTGCTGGCAATGAGGTAAGTAGAGTTTTCCTTCTTCCGTTAAACTGACACTGCGAGTTGAGCGATACAACAGCTGCATCTGCAGTCTTTGTTCAAGCGCTGCGATATTCCGGCTTACCTGTGCCACCGACAGCCCCAGTTGGTGGGCCGCTGCAGTAAAACTATGCAGTTCAGCCACTGCCGCAAATTCACTAATCCCCTGCCAAGGCTTCATACTGCACCATTATTTCATTAATGAAAAAGTAATTTGTAAAAACAGTAGATTACCTGCTTATGAGAAAAAGTTAAACTTAGGCTACGCTTTTACGTAATTAGACTACGAATCAAACATTATAAGGAATCATCATGGAAACGATTAAGTCACGCGCTATGGTCGCCTGGGGTCCGGGCGAACCGCTAAAAGAAGAAACCATTGATGTGGCGCCACCAAAAAAAGGTGAGGTTCGAGTTCGCATCATTGCAACCGGTGTTTGCCATACCGATGCTTATACGCTTTCCGGTAAAGATCCCGAAGGTATTTTCCCGTCAGTATTAGGCCACGAAGGTGGCGGCATTGTTGAGTCGGTCGGCGAAGGTGTCACTTCCGTTGAAGTCGGTGACCATGTCATTCCTTTATACACCGCAGAATGTGGTGAATGTAAGTTCTGTACCTCGGGTAAAACTAACCTGTGTCAGGCGGTTCGTGCTACCCAGGGTAAAGGTTTGATGCCGGACGGTACCAGTCGCTTCTCAAAAGACGGCGAGACTATTTATCACTACATGGGTACGTCGACTTTCTCTGAGTACACGGTTTTACCAGAAATTTCACTGGCTAAAATTCCAAAAGAAGCACCGCTTGAAAAAGTTTGCCTGCTTGGCTGTGGTGTCACTACCGGCATGGGCGCCGTCAAAAACACCGCTAAAGTTCAGGAAGGCGATACCGTGGCGGTATTTGGATTAGGTGGCATTGGTCTGGCCGTTATCATTGGCGCCGTGCAAGCTAAAGCTTCCCGCATTATTGCCATTGATGTAAACGACGACAAACAGAAAATTGCGAAAGAATTAGGCGCGACCGACTTTGTAAACCCAACAGAACATGACAAACCCATTCAGGAAGTCATTGTTGACATGACCGACGGTGGTGTCGACTTCTCGTTTGAGTGCATTGGTAACGTGGACGTTATGCGCGCGGCGTTAGAGTGCTGCCACAAAGGTTGGGGCGAGTCTGTTATTATTGGTGTTGCCGGTGCCGGTGAAGAAATTTCAACGCGCCCATTCCAGCTGGTTACCGGCCGCGTATGGCGTGG
>JBNJGQ010000075.1:0-7588 GCA_051747845.1 Pseudomonadota bacterium | reverse complement strand
AATGTGTCCTGGGACGAAGCTGCTTTATTTACTAACTGGCTGAGTGAACAGGAAGGCTTGCAGCCTTTTTATAAAATCAGTAATGGTAAAGTGGTAGGAACCGATGCGGGCTCGCGTGGTTACCGCTTGCCGACCGAAGCCGAATGGGAATACATAGCCAAAATTAATCGCAGAGCCGACTCCACTATTTACGTATGGGGCAGTCAGGAGCACCTGCGCGACAAGCAGGGCAACTTTGCCGATGAGTCTGCAAAAGGTCAGCAAACTTTCATTTTACGCGGCTACAATGACGGTTTTGCCGGTAAAGCACCGGTAGGCAGCTTTAAAGCAGAGCGTGGCGGCTTTTTTGACCTGGACGGCAACGTCAAAGAGTGGGTACACGACAGTTACACTTTAAATCCGCCAGACCTTGACCGGGTTTACACCGATTACCTGGGTGCGGCTCGCGGCAATGGCCATGTGGTAAAAGGTGCGTCTTATAAAACCGGACGGTTGAAAAATATTCGTGCCAGCGTTCGCGACGGCGAAAGTGCTTCGGCAGAGGATATCGGCTTTAGAATAGCCAGGTATCATGAGTGATAAGGAGAAACATCGTGAAAAAACGCGTGATTTTGGGCGTCATACTGCTGGCTCTGGCCGGCAGCGCGACTGCTTATTTTGTGTCTTTGGATGCACCACAAGACTTCCCCACCAACATTTAACGCCCGGAATGCATAATGTCTAAAAATAATACGCTTTCAATGAGTCCTAACTTTTTTGTCAGTGGTGGTGTGTTACTGGCCATTTTTACCCTTATACATTTGCTGTATGCGGGGCTTATTCGTCCGGCGGCAGAAGTCGCAATGGCCGAAAAAGGGACCGAAGCGTTAACGTCCTTTTCGGTTATATTTAAAGATGTAGAGCAGCAGGTGTGTATTTCGCTGATGCTATTCTGTCTTTTTCTGATGCTGTACAAGTTGTGGCGATTAATTGATGAAGAAGAAATTTACTCCCGTGACTTACTGGAAAGCTACGATAAGTCGGAAGCGCTGGACGTTGATGCGGCACTAAATGATTTAGAAAGCTCGGCTTATAAAGAAACCCCCGCATACAGCACCTGGATCAATTGTATTCGTCGCTTCAAAAACACTAAAAACGTTCAGCACGCAGCTGACACTATTGAGTCGTCGGTAGACAATATTGCGATTCAGTTAGAAAGCGGCAATAACATGATCCGCTACATTATCTGGGCTATTCCGTCTATTGGTTTTGTGGGTACGGTTCGCGGAATTGGGTCGGCGCTGGCGCAGGCGGATAAAGCGCTGGATGGTGATATTGCCGGTATGACCGCGTCTTTGGGCGTGGCATTTAACTCAACTCTTGTGGCCCTGTTTATTTCACTGCTGCTTATGTTGTTTATGCACTTACTGAACAGCCGTCAGGACAAGATGGTAATTAGAACGCAAGAGTCGTGCGAGAAGCATTTGTTATCTCATTTACACAGTTAATTGAGCGACTCAGATGCGACGACCACGTCAGGCGGGTGACGGCTTTAACTTATCTTTTCTGGATGTCATGGCATGCGGACTGGGCGCCGTTATCCTTATTTTTATTTTGATAGATTTTAAAGCTTTTACCCCCGATCCTTCAGAAGAAAAAGAAAAGCTCGAGCAGGAGTTGGCGGCGTCTATGGACGAGCAGCAGCGCCTGAAAAAGTCCATTGACGAAATTAATGACAAAATCGCGCTGGAGTCGTCTAAACAAGAAGATTCAGAAGAAGCGAAAAATGACACGACTCAGGATCAGACTAAAGCACTGCAGGACGTATCGACCCAGCTGGCGGTTATTGCTGACCTGGAGAATCAGTTAGCGGCGCTTTCTAAAGAAGTTGAGAAGTCAGCCAACGTTGAGCTTTCCGGCACCGGCGAGCAGAATTTTATTACCGGCATGAAAGTGGAAGGCGAGCAAATAGGCATTCTGGTGGATAAAAGCGCTTCTATGATGGGCGACAACTTAATAGATGTGCTAAGTAAACTGGCTTTGAGCGACGGTAACAAAGTGTCTACTGCTAAATGGATAAGAACACGACGGGTTGCGCAGTGGCTACTGGCACGACTACCGCAAACTTCAAAGGTTAGTGTTGTGACTTTTTCCGATACGGCAACCCGCTTAGGGCAACGGAACGTCAGCACAGCCTCTGTCAGCGGTTCCATGAATTCTATTGTGAAGGACTTAGGCGCGGTTGTGCCAGAGGGCGGAACCAACCTCCAGCTAGGCATTAGTACGTTATTTGAGACGAACCCGGACATAACCGACGTGTATATTTTGACGGATGGCCTGCCAACACTGGGTGATGGCCTGCCGCTGGCGTGCCGTAATTTTATTTCAACGAAAAAGTCGATATCGTCAGACTGCCGTCAGGCATTGATGGTTGAGACCATAAAGCGTGCGCCTAAAGGTGTTCGCTACAACATTATTCTTCTGCCAATAGAAGGTGACCCTTACGCTTCTCCCCTATACTGGAACTGGTCTCGCGTAAGTGGCGGCACATTCTTGTCACCAGCTCCGGAGTGGCCATAATGAGAAAAATTCAGCGTGCGCCAATTGAGGTTTTTAACCTCTCGTTCCTGGACATTATTTCCTGTGCCTTTGGTGCGGTGATTATGCTGGTGTTGTTAGCGAAAAATGGTACCGAGGACACCGAGCGTGGGCCGGCTAATCTCAGTACCTTAGTTGCAGAAGTATTGCAGGCGCAGCAGTCGGTGGAGGAGCTTCAGGGCGCTTTATCAGACAAACAGGATGAACTGTCGGCTGCCGAGCAGAAAACGGCGTCAGTGACTGAGCAGGAAAAGAATTTAGAAAGCTCTATTCCGCGGGCACAGAAAACCTTGCAGCAGCTACAGGATAAAGCGTCTTCGTTACGAGCTGAAATACGGCAAGCCACGGCAATGCTAAATACTCCTAACAGCACGGATACGCCGGACGATGACGTAGGCGGTATTCCTACCGATGCTGAGTATGTCATTTTCGTTATTGATAATTCAGGTTCTATGTCCGGTGGCAACGGCTGGAACCGTGTCATTAGTGTGGTTAATGACATTATTGAAAGCCACCCTAAAATGAAAGGGTTCCAAATTATGGCCGCTGATGGCGACTTTATGTTCAGCAGTAAAGCCGGCGACTGGTTACCTGACACCAAGCGATTCAGACAAACCGCTATGCAGAAAATGCCAAACTTTACCGGGGGAAGGAGTGCGCCGGAGCTCGGTATTCTGAAAGCTATTAACCTCTATAAGAAAACCGAGGGCACAACAAGCTTGTACGTTTTTGGTGACGATTACCGGGCAAGTAACTTAGATTCCATAGTGCGGCAAGTTACCAGCCAGAATCAGGGCGCTGATGGTAAACCGGTTATGCGCATTCATGGTATCGGCTTTAGCCGCCCGCAAGGCAACGCAGAAACTTTCGCTGCCTTTATGCAGGCCGTGGCTAAACGTAACAAAGGCGCTTTTGTCGGGCTGAATTTTTAAGGTTAAAGATCAGTTGCCAGAAAAACCTGATTACGACCAGACTGCTTGCCTCTGTACAGTGCCTTATCGGCTCGGTTAAAGAGCTTGGTCCAGTTATCTCCGGTTTGCATTTCCGCAACGCCTAATGTCACTGTCACAAAAATATCGTCACCATTTTTTGAAAACTTATGTGCCGAAATGGTCGTGCGTAACTTCTCCGCCACTAGTGCAGCATCCGCTTGGTCTGTTTCCGGAAGTAACGCAGCAAACTCTTCGCCGCCAATACGCGCAGCGGTGTCGTGAGAGCGAATGGCATTTTCAAGGAGCGAGGCAATCTTTATGATCACTTCGTCACCAAAAGGGTGGCCGTATGAGTCATTGCAGTTTTTAAAGTGGTCGATATCAAGAATAATAAGGCTCAAAGGACTGCCGTTTCGCTTTGCGCGTGACAACTCTTTGTCCACTTGCTCTGTAAAATAGCCCCGGTTGTATATTCCGGTCATTCTGTCGGTCGATGACTTTTTCAGAAGCTCCAGTTCTAATGTTTTCTGTTGTGTAATGTCTCTGAAAGTACCAATTAATGTGTAGCCGTCGTCCTGTAGCTCAGCAAACTCCTCAACCCAAATATAGTGGCCGTCAGCATGTTGCATACGGTGCTGAATTTGAAGTTTATTGTTGTCAGGGGTGAGTCTTTCAAGCGATTTAACATCTTCCAGGTCGTCCGGGTGAACTAAACTGTTAAAGCGCTCTATCGACGTGTTGGAAGCCGTTTTCTCTAACCCAAGCAGTTCCCTAACCATTGTAGAGCGAATTAATTCTCGGGACTTCAAATTTGCCTGCCAGTGACCAACACGACCGACTTGCTGAGCACGTTTCAGCTCATCATTTGTGCGCTTTAGCTCGAGTTCCAGAGACTTTTTATCGGTATTATCAATAAAAAGGCCGTTCCAGATAAGGTTCTCTTCTACCTGTTTGTCGGGTACGGCTCGCCCTGATACCCACACGACTTTTTGCTCAACCATAACGCGGAACTCAAACTGCCACGGGGTGAGTTTGTTGCTGGCATCCTCCAGGCTTTCAATAAGAGGCTCCAGATCGTCTGGGTGTACTTTGTTAAAAAAGGCTTCGGCAGAGTCGGTTAATTCGCTGGGTGATATATCAAACAGTTTTTTGGAGTGAGCACTAATTAGCGGAAACGAAATGTCAGAACGACTCACAAATCGCAGCTGGTATAAAACGCCGGGAAGAATGTAACTCAGTTGTCGCAGTTGCTCACGAGTCTTAATTAAATCCTCGATGACAGTAATGGTGCCGACAAACTGATCGGCGTGGTGTGTCGATGAGGAATGCTTTCTGATTAGGTCTTCGACCCAGAGGTAGCCTTCGGTTTTGTGTTTAAACCGATAATGACGTCGCAGTAACCCTTTAAAGTCGGTTTGTTGCCAACGGGAGAACTGGTCATTAGCAATGCTTATATCATCGGGGTGTACATTGCCATACCACCAGTCTTCAAGGTTATCTATCGTTGATCTTGGGTAGCCCAAAGACCGTTCTACGTCATTAGAAATAAAAGCAGTTTCAGCCGCGCCGTTTTCTGATGACATAGGTGTTCTGAAAACGATGGACGGGATATCGTCAACGATAGTCTGAAACTCATCAATGGCATCGAGTGGGTCTGTTCCGGCAATAAGGCTGTTTTGAATCAAATGCTTACTCTGCTACTTAAGGTCGTTCTTAAAATTGTACAATTTACAAACAACGATCTTATCCTTCGCCGGTAGTTTTGTATACTATTCCTGAATGAGTAGTTTGTATAGCTCATGACGAGCGGGACCCTCTCGATTTACTTCATCTTTACAGATGTGGGCGTACCATTATTCCTTATTTGCACCTATGCTTTGGTTTATATAACAGGCCGTAAATTAGGAGAATGGATATGGATTTGGTTCGAATTGTGTTTGCGATTCTTTTGCCGCCGCTGGGTGTCTTTCTTCAGGTTGGGCTTAGTGGAGCTTTTTGGCTTAACATCCTTTTGACTCTATTAGGGTACATTCCCGGGATTATTCACGCGGTCTGGATCATCGCCAAGCGCTGATGGCATTAACGAACAACAGGGAAGCTATTAGCTCCCCTGTTTTTTCCGTGCTGCATGCAATTTCTTATAGCTCTCTATAAGGCGTAAGTGTCTGTCCAAACCTTCCAGTTGCATATTGGTTGGTGTCAGGCCATAAAAGCGCGTGGTGCCTTTAACAGAGCCTATAACGGCTTCAATGGTATCTTCGCCGTACATGCGGCCTAAGTTGTAGCGGTAGTCTTCCAGTTCCAGCTCTTCGTCCAGAGTAATTTCCAGCACTGCTTCAACAGCACGATAAAACAGCGTCCGCTCAACCGTGTTGTCGTTGAATTGCAAGAACATTTCCACATACTCGAAAGCGTCGTCATGGCGTTGCAATGTAAGATAAATAAGCAGTTTTAACTCAAGAATGGTGAGCTGACCCCAAACCGTGTTTTCGTCAAACTCAATACCAATCAGAGTGATAATATCCATGTAGTTATCAAGCTGGCTGTCTTCTAAGCGCTCAACGAGATCTTCTAACTGTTCATCACTCAATCGGTGTAAATTCAGAATGTCTTCGCGGTATTGCAGGGCAATGTTGGTGTTGTCCCAAATGAGGTCTTCCACCGGGTAAACTTCCGAATAACCCGGTACCAGAATACGGCATACCGGTGCACCAAGGTATTCATGCACGGCTACGTAAGCTTCTTTGCCTATGTCCTGCAAAATACCAAACAGTGTATCGGCTTCTTCTTGGTTAGAGCCGCTAAAGTCCCACTCAACAAATTCAATGTCGGACTTAGCGCTAAAGAAACGCCAGGACACAACGCCCGATGAATCAATAAAGTGCTCAACAAAGTTATTCGGTTCGGTCACGGCCATTGAATTAAAGGTTGGTGCCGGCAGGTCGTTTAAACCTTCAAAGCTGCGGCCCTGCAATAACTCGGTCAGACTGCGCTCCAGTGCTACTTCAAAGCTGGGGTGTGCACCAAAAGAAGCAAAAACACCGCCGGTGCGCGGGTTCATTAATGTCACGCAGGCCACCGGGAACTGTCCGCCGAGTGACGCGTCTTTAACTAACACCGGGTAGCCTTGCTCTTCTAAGGCTTTTATTCCTTCCAAAATATTCGGGTACTTGTTAAGCACCTCTTGCGGTACATCCGGAAGGGCAATTTCTTCTTCAATAATTTGCTTTTTAACGGCGCGCTCAAAAATTTCTGATAAACACTGAACCTGGGCTTCGGGCAACGTATTACCCGCACTCATGCCGTTACTTAAATATAGGTTCTCAATTAAGTTTGACGGAAAATAGACCGTCTCGCCGTCGGAGTGACGCGTGAACGGCAAGGACACAATGCCGCGGTCAGCACGGCCTGAGTTGGTATCAATTAAGTGTGAACCACGCAGTTCACCTTCCGGGTCATAAAACTTACGACAGTACTCGTCGAGAATTTCGGTGGGCAGTTCGTCGTTTGCGCCGGGTTTAAACCATTTTTCGTTGGGGTAGTGAACGAATTCAGCGTTTGCTATTTCTTCACCAAAATATTGGTCGTTATAAAAGAAGTTACAGCTTAAACGCTCAATAAACTCACCCAGTGCCGAGCATAAAGCGCTTTCCTTGGTGGCGCCTTTACCGTTGGTAAAGCACATGGGGGAGGCGGCATCGCGAATATGCAGTGACCAAACATGGGGAACAATATTGCGCCAGGAGGATATTTCTATCTTCATGCCCAAGTCCGCCAGTATGGCTGTCATATTGGCAATGGTCTGTTCCAGCGGTAAGTCTTTACCTTCAATATAGGTTCTGCTGTCGCTGTCAGGGCGTATGGTCAGTAATGCCTGAGCGTCTTGAGTAATGCTTTCAACGGCTTCAACGTCAAACTCCAGATCATTTTCTATAACGCGCTTAACGGCGCAACGCTCAGCTGCCCGAATAATGGCTTTGCGATCCTTTTCGGAAACATCGGCCGGTAATTCAACCTGAATTTTGAACAGCTGCTTGTAGCGGTCTTCCGGGTCAACAACGTTGTTTTGTGAAATGCGG
>JBNJGQ010000074.1:0-7778 GCA_051747845.1 Pseudomonadota bacterium | reverse complement strand
AGCGTTAATACGCCTTATGTTGGCCTTGTTTACGATGTAACTGACATTATTTCGACCTACGCAAGTTATACAGAAATTTTTCAGCCTCAGAACGCTCTTAACGTAAACGGTGAGTTAATTGGCCCAATTGAAGGGTCTAACGCAGAAGTTGGTATTAAAGGTGACTTCTTTAATGAAGCGCTCACGGCCAGTTTCGCGTTGTATCAGGTTAAGGAAGATAATCTGGCGATCAACGATCCCGACAATACAGATCCACTGCCGGGAACCACACTTTTCCCGTCTATTGGCGTTGATGGTGCAGAAAGCGAAGGTTATGAGCTGGAGCTAAACGGTAAACCAACAGACGCTTTGAACATTTTCTTCAGCTATACACATAATGAATCTACTGACCGTGACGGTTCAGATTATGCGCCGTACTTGCCGGAAGATATGTTGAAAGCCAGTGTGCTTTATACCGCCACCGCTGCGTTAAAATTAGGTGTAAATGCCAACTGGCAAAGCGAAGTATCAAACCCTGGTGTGGGGCCAAACGGAGAAACGTTCAATCAAGACAGTTACTCCGTTTTTAATGCTATGGCGAGCTATGAGTTAAGCCAAAATTGGGACCTTAGCTTGAATGTAAACAATTTGTTCGATGAGAAGTACTATTCAAGCATCGACTTTTACAATCAGGGCTTCTTTGGCGCAGAGCGTAACGTCGAGCTGAGCGTTAAGTACGCCTGGTAAGCGGGCATCTTTACCTAATAATGAAGGGCAGTATTTACGCACTGCCCTTTTCTTTTGTCCGTTGCTAAGCGCCCTGCGACTTGCTATAACTGCGCGCAAATTCTACAACACCTTTTTATCTAATGAGTCAGTCGTCTGATACCGTTGTTATGGTGCGCCCGCACCACTTCGCCTCTAATCCTGAAACGATGGCGGATAATGCCTTCCAGTCGATAGCACAACAAGGAGCCAATGTTGCTCAGTCCGCTTACGATGAAGTTACTAAGGCTGTAGAGCTATTGCAGAGTAAAGGCGTTAAGGTGCACCTGTTTGAAGATACCGGTACAGACACACCCGATTCGGTTTTCCCGAATAACTGGTTTAGCACGCACAATACCGGAGAATTGGTGCTGTATCCCATGTATTGCAATAACCGCCGTAAGGAGCGTCGAGCCGATATTATTGAGTTTCTTCAGGAAACTTATGGATACAACAAAACGCTCGACCTTAGCGCACTAGAGCAAAAAGAGATTTTCCTGGAAGGTACAGGTTCGGTGGTTTTCGACCACGATAATCAATTGGCCTATGGTGCCCGTTCGAAACGCATGGACGAGAACGCCTTGAAGCAATTGTGTGAACAGTTGGGTTATCAGCCAATGGCTTTTGATGCCACCAACAGTGACGGGAAACCGGTTTACCACACCAATGTGCTTATGGCGGTTGGCAGTGACTTTGTTATAGCGTCTGTGGATATGATCCGCAATAAGGAAGAGCAACAGACTTTTGTTCGTTCAGTTAAGAACTCAGGCAAAACCTTAGTGCCATTAACAGAACAGCAGATAAGCAACTTTGCGGGGAACATGCTGGAACTGGAGGTTAATGGCCACAAACTCCTGGCTATGTCTGAAACTGCTCATAACTCGTTGACCACAGAACAAATGCGGCAACTGGAACAGTGGGTTGAGCTATTACCTATAGCGGTTCCGACCATAGAACTGGGCGGTGGCTCTGTTCGTTGCATGCTGGCGCAGGTGTTTGGAAAGACATAAAGAATTATAAAAGCGGTTTATAAAATAAATGAAAACTATTATTTGACATTATATAGAATGTGCGTAGAGTAGCCGGCGTTGGATAAGAAACAGTTAGTTAAACACTCCTTTACGTCGTTTTGTTAGTAGTAATACCTTCGTCCTGTAGTTTTAAGTTTCATTTTTTACCCCGCACGATCATCGCAACTGGGAATGCCCGGAGCGATTACCTATTTTATAAAATTTCAGGATATTTATTATGTCTAATACAGTAAACGGTGTTGTTAAGTGGTTTAACGAAGCAAAAGGTTTTGGTTTTATCGAGCAGAAAGGCGGCGCAGACGTATTCGCTCATTTCAGCGCGATTGTTAGCGACGGTTTCAAAACGCTAGCCGAAGGCCAAAACGTTTCTTTCTCAGTAACTCAAGGTCCTAAAGGTCCTCAGGCTGAGAACATCCAAGCAATTTAATTTGCATGGATTAAGCTTCTAAGTAAGCTAGAAATAATGAAGAGCAGCCCACGGGCTGCTTTTTTTGTGTCTGAATTTTAGCGATAAACAACGTAGAATGATGACAGAACAAGCGAACCGGAACCCAATGTGACTCAGCCGTTAACCGACTTTATCTGCCCACTTGATGGCAAGCCGTTGCAATTAAATGAGCGAAGCTGGTGCTGTGACAATAACCACAGCTACGATGTGGCAAAACAGGGCTACGTGAATTTACTGCCGGTGCAGAATAAGCGTTCGAAAGATCCGGGCGACAGCAAGGCCATGGTGCAGGCACGGAGAGAGTTTCTGGAGCAGGGTTATTATGAACCGCTGGCGCAGGTTCTGGCAGATACTGTGTTAGCACAGGGCGAGCAGGCGGTGCTCGATGCCGGTTGCGGCGAAGGTTACTACCTACGCTACTTGGTTGAGCAGGGCGAGCAAAAGGGCACTGATTTAAGTGTGGCTGCTCTGGATATTTCAAAATGGGCAGTGCAGGCTGCGGCAAAACGCGATAAACGCCTGAGCTGGATGGTCGCTTCCAATAGCTCTATTCCACTGGACGATAACAGTGTCGATACCCTTTTGTGCGTATTTGGCTTCCCTGTTGAAGCTGAGTTTAAACGGGTTCTAAAGCCTGGCGGTCGGCTTATTATGGTAGATCCGGCTGGTGATCATCTAACAGAGCTAAAAGCCATTATTTATTCTGAGATAAAAACTAAAAATGAGGTGTTACCGATAACCGACTCTGCTTTTGAGTTGACCTCTGAGCAACAAGTAACTTTTCCGGTATCCTTGGCATCAAATCAGGCGATAAAAGATCTACTGACTATGACTCCCCACCTATACCGAACCAGCGCTGAAGGTCGTGAACGCGCCGAAGCTCTCAGCTCATTAGAGCTGACAGCCGATGTATGGGTCCGGGTTTTTGGGTTAAGTAGCTAACATATGCAAGCTGTTATTCACTCAACAATAACCACGATACCTAAGGCTGACTGGAGCCGGTTATTTAAGAGTGATTACCCCTTTACTTGCTATGATTTTCTGTTGGCGCTTGAACAGGGCGGTAGTCTTGGGCCTCAGCGAGGCTGGTTGCCGCAATACGTCACGGTACATGACAATAGCGACACACTGATTGCTATTATGCCGTGGTTTAAAAAGACCCATTCCTATGGCGAGTATCTGTTCGACTGGGCTTTTGCTGAAGCCTACGAGCGTTATGGTTTTCATTACTACCCTAAGCTGATTAATGCCATACCTTTTACCCCGTGTCAGGGGCCTCGTCTGGCTACTGCCGAGGATGTTAATGCCGGTGATGTTCTACCCATTATTGAGTCGGCGTTGGTGCAGGCACATGATGTCAGCAATTTGCAGAGTTTGTACGTTGAACCTGATGTAAGCGAGGCACTGGCAGAAGAAGGTTGGTGGCAACGCTTTGATATTCAGTTCCTCTGGCAGAACAGAAATTACGGCAGTTTTGATGACTTTTTATCGGCCCTGGTTTCGCGCAAGCGCAAGTCCATACGTAAAGAGCGCCAAAAGGTGTCAGAGCAAGACGTGCAGATGCGAATCTTACAGGGCAGTGAACTAACCGCGGAGTTTTGGCATCAGTTCATTTTGTTCTATCAGCGCACCTATTTAAAACGCTCGGGCCATGGCGGCTATTTAACCCCGGCTACCTTCAAACTCTGGGGTGAACATTTAGCTGACCATATTGTGGTTTTCGCGGCTTACAGAAATGAAGAGATGCTAGCGGCTTCATTGTGCTTTAAAAGTGAAGACACGCTTTACGGGCGTTACTGGGGCTGTCAGGAAGAGCTTGAGTTTCTGCATTTTGAAGCCTGCTACTACCAGGGAATTGAGTACTGCATAAACCTGGGTTTAAGTTACTTTGACGCCGGCGCACAGGGCGAGCATAAGCTGCATCGGGGCTTTGAGCCGGTGTTGCGTGAAGGGTTTTATCGGTTTACGGGCTCTCCCCTTAATGACGCCATTGAGCAGTATTGTCGGGATGAAAGCACCGCGCTACGCGAGCACCTAAAAACACTGCAAACCTACCTGCCTTATAAAGACCGCGACTAATACAGCGGCCACACCAGCATTATCATGACCAGCGCAACGACGGATACGAGCAGAGACAGCGGCAGACCCAGGCGCCAATAATCGCTGAAGCTATAACCGCCCGGACCCATTACCAGAATATTCGACTGGTGGCCTATTGGCGTTAAGAATGGAACGGCGGCGCCTATAGCGACGGCCATTAAAAACGGATCCATACTGGCACCAAAGCTACTGGCCATGCTGATACCAATGGGGGCCATAAGTACGGCTGCTGCGGCATTATTGACAATATTGGACAGCAACATGGTGACTATTAGTAGTAAGCCAACGGCCACAAACTCCGGTGAGCCCTGGCTGACATAAAGCACGGCATTAGCAATGGTATCTGCTGCTCCGCTTCGCTCCAGTGCTGAGCCCAGTGGTATTGTTGCTCCTAATAATACGATGATTGGCCAGTCTATGGCGTCGTAGAGTTCTCGCAGCGGTAAAATATTGGTAATAACCATAAGGCCTGCTGCCAGTGAAAAGGCGACAGGAACCGATATAAAACCGAGTGCTGCTGACGTAATCGCGGCAGCAAAAATACCCAGTGGCAACATTAACCGCTTTGACGAACCAATGCGCAAGCTGCGTTGTGCCAATGGGAAGCATCCAAAGCGCTGAAAGACATCATCGAGGATCTCCGCGTCTCCCTGCAGTAATAAAACGTCGCCGGGTTTAAAGCGAATGTTGGCCAGTGCGGTTCCCAGCTTTTGGCCTTCGCGGGCTACGCCAAGCACATTGATGCCATAGCGGCTGCGCAGTTTAATGTCGGCGGCAGAGCGTCCGATAAGCCGCGAGTCATGTCCGACAATCCCTTCTATTACGGTAATGTCATCGGATTTTAAGAAACGGTCATCAATTTCTTCTTCGGCATTAAGTTCAAGCCCGGTACCGTCAATAACTTGCTGGATAGTTTCTGCGTTGGCTTCGACTATGAGCACGTCTTCAGATTTCAACCGCAAGTAACGAGCCGGTGCTGACCAGCGCTTGTCCCCCCGTTGCAGCGCAACAATAACAAAGTCTTCTTCGCTACGGTTTTCCAGTTCATACAGGGTTTCGCCAACAAAGTTAGAACCTTCAGGTACATAGAGCTCGGTTAAATAGCTACTGACATCGTAAAGAGATTCCGACTTCGATTTACCGGCTTTTTCCGGAACCAGCCAATGGCTCAACAGCCACATAAAGAGTAAGCCGGCTATCGCGATGCTGACGCCAACCGGAGTAAATTCAAAAATACCAAAGGACTCACCCATAGCTTCGCGTCTAATGTCAGCGATAATGATATTCGGCGGCGTACCGACCATAGTGATGGCCCCGCCCAGTAAGGAACCAAATGCCATAGGCATGAGCAGTTTAGACGGGTTATTGCCGCTGCTGCGGGCTAGTTGAAGTGCGACCGGAATCATTATGGCCATAGTGCCGGTGTTGCTGATAAAAGCCGAGCACACTGTTGTGACGGAGGTCAGGGCTATCATCTGTATCCAGCGCTTATCGCCAATGTTTTTCATTGCCGAGGCAAGGGCATCCACTACGCCGGAACGCCACAGTGCCTGACTGATTATTAATACGGCAGCCACGGTAATGACAGCGGCGTTACCAAAACCACTGAATACTTCAGCAGTTGGTACCAAACCAAGAATAGCTGCGGACAATAGCGCCATCATAGCTACCAGGTCATAACGCCATTTATCGATGACAAAGAGCACCAACATAGCAACTAGTATGATTCCGATAAGCCATTGATCCAGCATGTAAGACGCACCGTTTTATGTTTAAAGGTTGAAGATTGCACAGTGTTGGGTTTGACGCAATAGCGTCTATACTTACATACGAACCTATTTCAGGAGGCCATAACGATGAAGTACCTAAGTTTAACGAGTGCAGTAATCATTGGTCTGGCGGGAATAAGCAGTGCGCCGGCGAAAAGTGATGATCATAAAGACAGCAGCCTGGCGAACGCCGAAATTCAGGAGTGGCAGGTTCCGTGGGAAGATTCCCGTCCGCGTGACCCATGGGTGCACGAGGGTACGGTCTGGTTTGTTGGTCAGGGCAGTCATTATGCCGCCACCTTTAACCCGCAAACCGAAGAGTTCAAACGCTATGATTTACCCGATGGCGCCGGTCCGCACACTGTTATTGTGGATGACCGCGGTGCCTGGTATGCCGGTAACCTCATGAATCATATTGGGTTAATTGACCCCGTAACCGGTGATATCAAGAAATTTGAGCTTCCGGGTGATGGCTCTCGTGACAGCCACACCATGGACTTTACCTCCAACGATGACATTTGGTTTACGGTACAAGGCGGTAATCAAATTGGTTTTCTGGAAACCGGTGACGGTGAAATTATGCTGTGGGACGTTCCCACGGATTCGGCCAGACCTTACGGCTTAATTGTAGAAGATGATAAGCCCTGGGCGACGCTTTTTGGCACCAATAAACTGGCGACAGTAGAAAACGGTAAGCTCCAGGAAATTGAGCTGGATAGAAAAGACAACCGACCCCGTCGGCTGGGTATGACTGACGACGGCACCATCTGGTATGTCGATTACAACAAGGGGTACGTGGGCAGCTATGACCCAGTCAGTGGTGAGAATAACGACTGGCGCGCACCGGCTGAAGAAAACTCACGCCCTTATGGCATGGCTGTGGATAAACGCAACGATGTCTGGTTTGTAGAAACCGGTGTGCAGCCAAATCGACTGGTTGGCTTTGATACAGAAACCCATGAGTTTTCAAAGCCGATTGAGCTGGAAAGTGGCGGCGGTACCGTTCGTCATATGTTCTACGATGAAAGTACCGATTCCATTTGGTTCGGTACCGACGCGAATACGCTGGGCGTGGTTCGTTTAGAAGAACCACCCGTTGTGACAGCCGATTAATTACATTGGCAATATTTCTAGCACCGCAACATAAGAGCCCTGGCGTTTACTGGCCGGGGCTTTTCCGTTGTCGTCAGCGTATTCTGCTTCTAACCAGTACATGCCCGGCTCATCCAGAGTAAAAGTCACTTCACCTTTCTTGTCGGTTTTCAGTTTGGTGGGTTGTGACTGGTCACGATAGCGCTCACCGTCTTTTACCAGGACAATTTCTGTATCCGCAGCGGCTTTGCCATCCATGTTGAACTTAAATGTAATGTTTTCGCCGGTGTATAAGTCATTTGGGTGAGTGATTGGTTCCAGTTCCAGACCTTTACCTGTTGGGCCTAAAGTGTCATAGGTTGGTGCACCGGAGGTAACAAAAGTCTCTACGCGATGTGAACGTTCACTAACTTCCAGGTCTTTAGCGTCCTGGGGTACTTCTTTATAAAAGTCATCATTGGTTTTCTGTGAACCACGCGGCGGCCAGTACTGGCGTTCACCTTGGTCGTCTACCCAGCGCGCTGATAAGCCTGAGCTTGCTGAGTAAACGGTGTATGTGCCTTCTTTTTCCAGCTCTACATCGAATACAGAGCG
>JBNJGQ010000073.1:0-7819 GCA_051747845.1 Pseudomonadota bacterium | reverse complement strand
CGATCCTTTTCGGAAACATCGGCCGGTAATTCAACCTGAATTTTGAACAGCTGCTTGTAGCGGTCTTCCGGGTCAACAACGTTGTTTTGTGAAATGCGGATATTCTCGGTTGGAATATCGCGCGCGTCGCAGTACAGGCGAATAAAGTGCGCCGCACACATAACGGAAGACGCCAGAAAGTAGTCAAAAGGGCCAGGGGCGGAGCCATCGCCTTTGTATCGAATAGGCTGATCCGAAATAACCGTGAAGTCATCGAATTTCGCCTCAAGGCGCATATTGTCGAGAAAGTTTACATTGATTTCCATTTAGGGGGCACCGCGGTTGATAAGTTGACTGCTGTCAGCGAGCAATGGGTGCCATTATCCCATTTTTTTACCTATTGATCATTATCCGCGTAACCGCTGCCAATAGCACTGAAAGGTAATTTCAGGCCAAGCTCAGGAACTTGTATGGCTATCCAGGCCGGAAAGGTATTGCTGTTAGGTCCCGGGAGTACTTCGTATTGGTCTGCCCAGGGGTAACGGGAGGCGGCTTCGTCAATGCGTGAGATCATGTCGGCGGCCTGCGTTCCCGATACTGAGAGTATTTTTTCGGGTTCGGCACCATACCAGTAGCGGTCAGGGGTTGCTGTCTGGTAAACGCGCAGTGCCGGGCGTCCATGCTCCACACCCCAGCCAACCACTTCGTATACGGTATACTCGCTGGCATTTTCCGGCTTCACTGCCAGCCAGGTATGAACGGCAAACCAGCCACGCCAGCCAAAGGCATCGGCGGCATAGGCTTCTATGACGGCTTGTTTCTCAATTTCAGGGTCAGGCGCGATACCCGCGGGTTCTCTGGATGCATCTCGCCAGTCACCTGAGGAACATCCAAAAAGAAAGAGGGCAGTCAATGCCGCCGTTACTATCCTGACCATATTGCTATACCTGCTTAAAAAATATCTGTTACTTCTACTGAAAAATTAACACAAAGGTTCACACCCGCCTATTGAGGCTATAACTTTTGCCGTCGGTTTTTAATCTATGTATAATTTCAACATAATAATTACAACCTACCTCTATAAATGAAAGGACTACTATGAATAAGAAAGGACTCCTCGGCGGCGTTGGTATTGTCGTTGTCGCTGCTGCTTTAATTGGCCCTCGCTTTGCCGGCTCCCAAGTTGAAAACACATTGAATCAGCACGTCGAGGCATTAAATAATGTGCCTGCCTATACAGCGCAAGTTGTGTCATTTGACCGAGGCTGGTTTGGTTCAACCGCAACCGTTGAGCTGGGCGTTGATTTCAGCGGTGCGTTCCCCGAAGCAGAGCAATCAGAAGAACTGTCTTTTGAAATGGTTATTGATGTTCAGCACGGCCCTGTTCTTACTCAGTTTTCTCCGGGTCTTGGCCTGGCCTCACTTGAAGCCAGTACTAAAGATGAAGGCTTGCGTGAGTTTCTGGACTGGGAAGGTGAAACGCCTTTTTATCATATGGTTGGCTCTGTCGGCTTTTCCGGCAACTTTAGCTACAGCGACTCCATTTCTTCATTTACCTTAGTACCAAATGACGCTAGCCAGCAGATTTCAGTGTCCCGCTATGAAGGCATTGGCGAGGTTTCGTCAGACAGCTTCAGCTATGAGGGCGTATTAGACGGTGCTGAAGTGCTTATGGAAGTTCAGGCTGTCAGCGTTGGTGAGATGAAAGTCCGTACGGAAGCTAAAGGCGACTTGCTCAGTATTATGCAGGGTGGACTTTATGAAAGTGAGATGTCGATGCAGCTTGAAAAGGTTACCGCGCGCTCGCCTGATGATGTCGATTTTTTCAATTTAGAAGAGCTTGATGTCGAGGCTATCAGTGCATTTAGCGATGATGAAAAACACATGAATGTGGATATGAACTATTCGATGAAATCATTTATGTTTGGCGACACTCACCTTGATAATCTTGTTGTAAACATGGCATTTAATAATCTCGATGCCGAGTTTTTGCGGGCCTACAACCAGGCTATGCAAACTATTTATGACCAGGGGCCGGACGAAATGGAGGCGACAACTGAGAAATTGGTAAAAGACAGTTTACCGCAACTACTGAAGGCCGAGCCTGAGTTTATTGTTAGTGAGTTTAGCGGTGAAATGAAGCCGGGAAATTTTGAAGGCGACTTGTCCGCCAAATTGGTTGGTGTGGCTCAGATACCTAATAATTTGGGTGATATTCAGTTCTGGCTTTCGAGTCTGATTGCCGACGCGTCGTTGGCTGTTGATAAACCTCTATTAAAGTGGCTTGCTGAGCAACAACTGTTATCAACAATGCGCATGCAGTATCCGGGGGCTGATGAGGCCGAGATGCAGAAAATGGCTGAGCAGCAGGCGCCAATGATGATCAACATGTACTTACAGCAAGGCTTACTCACGGAGGCTGAAGACGACTACCGTAGTGAGTTCGAAATGGAAGGCGGTGAGGCTATGCTCAATGGTCAGAAAATTCCGTTAGGAAATATGATGTAAACCAAGACTGTTCCGGAAAAAGCCTCAACTGAGTGAGCTTAGTTGAGGCTTTTTGGGTTTTAGGTGACGGTATTACGTTGTTGCCAGCGTGGATCCAGATGTTCATTTTCTGCTAACACTTGCCGCAACTGTTCGGCTGCCTGCCAAATGTCCTCGAAGCTGTTATACAGTGGGGTGAACCCGAAGCGAATGTAGTTAGGTGCACGGAAGTCAGCAACAACGCCTCGTTGAATCAAAGCCTGACAGAGGCCATAAGCATGCTCATAGTGGTAAGACAGTTGGCTGCCTCGTTCGCTTCTTTGTTCTGGAAAAATAGGCTGGAGTACGTCATCAAGGTCGTGGGTCTTTAATAACTGATGAAACACATCGGACAGTTGTAACGACTTTTCTCTTAGCTTTTCTAAGTGAACGCCTTTAAAAACATCCAGCGCGGCGTCCACGGCAGACATAGCGAGAACCGAAGGCGTTCCGGTGAGCATTTGCTGTATACCCTCAGCCGCTTCGTACTCCGGTGAAAAATCGAAGGGCCTGGCGTGACCAAACCAGCCGCTTAACGGTTGGCTCATGGTTTTGTGGTGCCGTTTTGCTGCATAGATAAAAGCGGGGGCACCGGGCCCTCCGTTCAGGTATTTGTAGGTGCAGCCGACGGCAAAGTCGACTTGCCAGTCATCCAGATAAACGGGCATAGCGCCGGCACTGTGTGCTAAATCCAGAATAACCAGGGCGCCGTTTTCGTGCGCATTGGCGACCAACTGCTTTGCGTTAAGACGCCGACCTGTTCGAAAATTAACTTCGGTTGCCAGCACCAGAGCGGTTTTGCTATTTATTTGTTGTTCAAGTTCGCTTTCGTCAACGAGCTTCAATTGACAGCGATACTGCCCTAAAAACTGAGAAACACCCTGAACCATATATAAGTCGGTAGGGAAGTTGTCTTTTGTCGACAGCACAACAGTGCGTTCCGGGTCCTGGGCCTGAATTATGGTCAGTGCAGCGGTGAGTGCTTTGAATAAATTGACCGATATTGAGTCGCAGCAAATGGTTTGTTCTGGCTCTGCCCCTATTAACTGCGCAATTTTTTCACCGACGGTTTGGGGTAAGCTGACCCAGTTATGGTCGTTCCAGCTATTGATAAGATCTTGTGACCATTGTTGTTTTATAACGTCCTGCAAGCGAGTTTCCGTTGCTTTGGTCATTACTCCTAAAGAATTGCCATCCAAATAGACTTTATTCTCGGGTAACTGAAACTGTTCGCGGTGTTTTGCGAAAGGGTCAATGCTGTCAAGTTCTTGTATGTCTGTGAGGTTCATGGATTAAGCTCTTTGTTCAGGCGTTCAATAATGGCTTTCCATGCGCTTGAGTGTGGGTGTATTAGGTCAAAATGGCCGACACCGTCCAGTATTTCAGTTTGTACGTCAATGTTCTGAGTTTGGCTCAGTGGCACAATACGGTCGGCATTACCTTGTATTAACCAGGTGTTACTGTGCAACTTCTGTGTTTTGGGACTGGCTTTCTGGTAATCACTTGTATTTTCGTAGGCGCTTTTCATTAAATTCAAAGCTGCACGGTTACAACTACCATCGGTTTGCGTGTAACTGACCATGTCGGTAATAGCAGCAAGGCCAATCACAACTTCCACGTTAGCCGATGCAGGTGTGTCATTTGCAGTGGCCAGCAATGCAAGATGTCCGCCTGCAGAGTGTCCCATAACAGCGGTCGGTTGGTCATTAAGTCTTTCGCCGATAAAGTCGATAGCGGCTTTTACGTCGTTTAAGCTTGCGGGCCAGTCACCGTCTTCTTGGTCTAAACGACGATACTCAATTGACCAGACATTAAAACCTGCGTTTCTTAATGCATTGCTGGCCGGGTTGGTGTGAGTAATATCGTAGTCTTTTAGCCAGCAGCCACCATGAATAAAAATAACATTGGCGGCGGAGTCTGTGTATTCCTGCGTATTCCAGTATTGGATAAACTGCGAAGGGTGGGCTCCGTAGGAGTAAGTTTTTTCAGGCTCTTCGCCGGCAAGCTCAAGTACCTTGTTAAAGGTAACTTGTTTAAGAGGTTCTTCGTTTTCTGCACTGGCATTAGAAGCGCCGAAAATGAAGAGCAGCAACAAGCTCTTCGATAACATGGAGAACGCTTTCACAACTATACCACCACTGTATTTTCGTGTTATAAATGAGGTGGAAGACCATACAAGCATTTTTGATATGACTCAATAAATACTTGATTGATTGCTACAGGTTTCACTCCGGCTTATTTTGAGTCAATCCTAGTTGCTGTACAGCTGTGCGTACATCCTGACCGGATGTCTCCTGAAACACTTGCAAATCAAATTTCGGCAGTATGGCAAACAGGTGATCAAAAATATCGGACTGTATGCCTTCGTAGGTTTCCCAGGCCGTGTCATTGCTAAAGCAATAGATTTCAATAGGTAACCCCTGAGGGCCGGGGTTCAGTTGCCTTACCATTAATGTCAGCCCTTTGTGAACGTCTGGCCTGTTACTAAGGTACTGCTTTACGTAGGCGCGAAAGGTACCAATATTTGTCACCTGTCGGCCATTAATTGGGTCAGCCCCGGTTTGCTCAAGGCTTGAGTTCCACTCCGAAATATCTTTCTCTTTTTGCGCCAGGTAGTCGCTCAGCAACGAAAAACGCTTGAGCTTTTTCTTTTGCTCGTCGGACAAAAAGTGAATGCTGTTCTGGTCAATATACAAGGCGCGTTTTATGCGGCGTCCGCCACTTTCCTGCATACCGCGCCAGTTTTTAAAAGACTCGGAGATAAGGCGTTTGGTCGGGATGTTGGTGATGGTTTTATCCCAGTTCTGTACCCGTACAGTATGAAGTGCGATATCAATGACATCGCCATCGGCATTAAGCTGTGGCATTTCTATCCAGTCGCCCACCCGAATCATGTCGTTAGAGGAAAGCTGAATACTGGCAACCAGTGACAGTATCGTGTCCTGAAACACCAACATAGCAACGGCACCCATAGCACCAATTCCCGAAAGCAGAATAACCGGCGAGCGGTCGAGTAATGACGCTATGATGAGAATGGCGGCAACAACGTAAACCACAATTTTTGCTATTTGCAGATAACCTTTAATGGGTTTTTCATGCGCGTCGGGCTGGCGGTTGTATATTTCATTTACGCTGGTCATGGCAGCGCTGAATGAGCGCGCCAGTGTCAGTATTAAATACGCAATACTGATGTTACGTATGACTGTGGTAATGTTTTCGGGTAGGTCCGGCACCAGATAAATGCCGGCGGACAGCACTAAAGCAGGAACAACTTGAGCCAGACGGGATACAATAACCCGAATGCCAATACCCGGATCACTGCCTAGCTCTGTTTGTGACAGTAGTCGCGAAACACCTCGTAGTAGAATTTGCTGAGTAATGATCTGAGATACCCAAACCGCAATGGCCAAAATAACACAGGCACTAATGGTATAAGCCCAGGGTTGAGAGGTCGCCCAGTCATGAAACCACTGTGGGTAATCCAGTTCCATCATAATTGTTGTTCCACCGCTGCTTTTAAGTCCTTTCTAAAGCCTAAAATGAACACCACTTCTGCCACCACGAACAACGGACCAATTGCTAACCCCATAATGTCGTCAACAAAAGCTGGCTTTCTGCCTTCAAAGTAATGGCCGATGAATTGAAAAATCCAGCCAACTACAAACAGGCCAATACCCCAGCTAAGCCAAAACATTGTTGGTAAAGCAGCAATGTCCCGGCCAACGGCTAAAGACAGCCATAGCAGCACGGTCATGAGTAGTCCAAGCTTAATATCAAGCCGAATGTAAAAAATAACAGCGGCTAAAACAACCAGGCTGGCCGGGGTGATGAGCAGATAATCCAAAGGTAGCGCAGGTCGGGACAATAGACTAATGATACCAACGACAATCATAGGAATACCGACAATGTGAGTCGCCACATTCTTACGATTACGATGATAAGCCGCGTATTGTGCTAAGTGCTCAACGATGTTTTTCATAGGTTTTGCCAATTGGTGCCAAAATAGAAGGTTAGATTGCTACGCGTGGGGGGTGATGTCAATTTGTGTTTAGACTCTATTAAAAAGGTGCGACAAATTGTCTCGTGTAAATATCTATAGAACTTTTAGTGATAAGCTTATAACATAATTTAAGTCTGTCTATTTTAGGAGTGCCGCATGTCTGCCAGTAAACTTATTTTAACGCTTTTGATCGTATTGTTCTCTACGACAAGTTTAGCTTCTGATAATCAAACTTACGAAACAGCTGCAAAAGAACTGCAACAACGCCTAGGTAAAGTATTAATGAGCACAATCCAAAGCGAGGGGCATATCGCGGCTATTGATGTGTGTAATGAACAGGCACCAGAAATTGCAAGTGCGGTTAGTGAAGAACTTAATTTGATGGTGAGTCGTACAGCCCTAAAAGTTCGTAATCAAGATAACACGCCTACTGCTGAGCAAAAGCGAGTACTGCAAGATTTTGAGTCTCTGTGGAAGAAGAGCAAAGGCAAACCACCCAGTACTACTTACATGGGGAATGGTGGCAGTGAGGTATGGATGAAAGCCATTGTAATGCAACCACAATGCGCGGCTTGCCATGGTTCATCAGTTGAACCTGAGGTTAAGCAAGCAATTAACGAACGTTACCCAAATGACCAAGCTACGGGGTTCGAAGTCGGGGAAATTCGGGGTGCTTTTGTCGTTAAGTCAAAAAATGAAAAATAATAACCATTGAATTAATATGGTTATTATTTAAGCTTATTGAAAGTCACATAATCAGGAGATCACGCCATGGATCTTGACCCGTTGTTACTCTCGCGAATTCAATTCGCGTTTGTTGTTTCTTTTCATGCAATTTTTCCCGTGTTTACCATTGGGCTGGCTTCTTATATTGCGTTAATTTATGGGCTTGCCTTTAAAACGAATGACCCCAAATGGGAACGGTTAGGTGCCTTTTGGACGCAGGTCTTTGCTGTTGTTTTCGGCATGGGCGTAGTGTCCGGTATTGTCATGTCATTTCAGTTTGGTACGAACTGGAGTAACTTTTCCCTCGCAACTGCAAATTTCCTGGGGCCGGTATTAAGTTACGAGGTCGTAACTGCATTTTTTCTGGAAGCTGCGTTCTTAGGTGTATTACTTTTTGGCCGAGGAAAAGTGCCTAATGGCGTCCACTTTTTTGCTGCGCTGATGGTTTCTATCGGGACCTTTATTTCGTCTTTCTGGATTTTGTCCGCGAATAGTTGGATGCAGACACCCGGAGGGGTAGAAGTTCGCGACGGGATTTATCATGTTGTCAGTTGGGCCGATGCTATTTTTAATGACTCGTTCTGGTAT
>JBNJGQ010000072.1:0-7836 GCA_051747845.1 Pseudomonadota bacterium | reverse complement strand
TGTTCACTGAATTTCATTGCTTACTGCCCGTTAGTTAAATTGTTTGAGGAAACGCAGATCGTTCTCGAAGAACGCACGTAGGTCATTCACGCCGTAGCGCAACATGGTAAGACGTTCAACGCCCATACCAAACGCAAAGCCGGTGTACTTTTCCGAATCAATGCCTACCGCCTTCAATACGTTTGGGTGCACCATGCCGCAACCTAAAACTTCTAGCCACTTACCGTCTTTACCCATGACATCAACTTCAGCTGAAGGTTCGGTAAACGGAAAGTACGAAGGTCTGAACCTAACCGTCAGCGACTCTTCGAAAAAGTGATTCAGGAAGTCTTCTAAAATACCTTTTAATTGCGTAAAGCTAACATCGGTATCAACCATTAACCCTTCTACCTGATGGAACATTGGGGTGTGGGTCTGATCGTAATCGTTCCGGTAAACGCGGCCCGGAGAAATGATCCGCAACGGAGGTTGTTCATTCTCCATGGTGCGGATTTGCACACCGGAGGTTTGCGTGCGCAGCATTGTTGAGGGGGTAAAATAAAACGTATCGTGATCAGCACGAGCCGGATGATTCGCAGGAATATTCAACGCATCGAAGTTATGAAACCCGTCTTCGACTTCCGGACCTTCTTTTACGCTAAAACCTAAATCACCGAAAAACTGTTCAATACGTCTAATCGTCTGAGTGACCGGATGCACGCCGCCTACCGCTGAATGCCGTCCGGGCAACGTAACGTCTATGCGTTCCGCTTCTAGCTTTTGCGCTAACTCAGCAGCTTTCAATAACTCTTTACGAGCATTAATACTGGTCTGCACTTGTTGCTTGGCTTCATTAATTTTTTGTCCGGCTTCCCGACGCTCAGAAGGGTCCAACTTACCCAGGCCTTTTAAAAGCTCGGTAAGCTGCCCTTTTTTGCCCATATACTCGACGCGGACTTCGTCTAACGCAGTCGGTGAATCTGCGGCCGCAATGGCCGATTCAGCCTGCTCAACAATTTGCTCTAGCTGCATCGTATCCCTCAACAACACAAGATAAATAATAAAGGCGCTATGATAGCGAATTTTCAATGAAAAAGGGAGCCAATCGGCTCCCTTCTAAATCTGTTTATTCGAACCCCTAAAGGTTTTGAATAATTACAGTGCGCCTTTTGCTTTCTCAACCAAAGCGGCAAAACCGTTTTGATCGTGAACAGCGATATCGGCTAAGATTTTACGATCGATTTCAATAGATGCTTTTTTCAGACCATTGATAAAGCGGCTGTAAGACAGACCGTTTTGACGAGCCGCAGCATTGATACGAACAATCCATAATTGACGGAATTGACGTTTCTTGTTGCGACGGTCACGGTATGCGTATTGACCTGCTTTAGTTACTGCCTGGACCGCTACGCGATAAACGCGACTACGGGCACCATAATAACCTTTCGCCTGCTTCAGGACTTTTTTGTGACGCGCTCTCGCGATTACACCACGTTTTACTCGTGCCATTTGCTATCTCCCCTTATGCGTACGGTAACATGCGAGCGACTAATTGAACGTCGGCCTCATGGACCATGTTCTTCGCGCGAAGCTGACGCTTACGCTTAGGGCTCTTCTTAGTCAGAATGTGACGCAAGTGAGATTGCTTGCACTTAAAACCACCAGAAGCAGTCTTCTTAAAGCGCTTGGAAGCGCCTTTGTTCGATTTCATTTTTGGCATGAAATTAAACTCCGCATTGTTGATAAAAGTGTGAAAGGGTGAGCCTGACAATCAGACTACTTGTAAACCACGATCACTTCTTGTTGGGTGCCAAGACCATAATCATCTGGCGCCCTTCGGCACGTCTTGGGAACGACTCAACAATTGAGATTTCTTCTAAATCGTTTTTAACACGGTTTAGCAATTCAATACCCAACTCTTGGTGTGCCATTTCCCGGCCACGGAAACGGATAGTGACTTTGGTTTTGTCACCTCCCTCGAGGAAACGACGCAGGTTGCGCAGTTTTACCTGGTAGTCGCCCTCATCAGTACCAGGTCGGAACTTAACTTCCTTAACCTGAATCTGTTTCTGTTTTTTCTTCTGCTCTTTCTGTTCTTTACTCTTTTCAAAGAGGAACTTGCCGTAATCCATCAGGCGGCAGACTGGTGGTTCTGCGTTAGGGCTCATCTCCACCAAATCAACACCAGCTTCTGCTGCTGCATCAAGAGCCTCGTTAATACTGACGACACCAGCTTGTTCACCATCGGTTCCGATTAAGCGAACTTCATCAACGCCTGTAATTTGTTCGTTGATACGGTTTTTATCTGCAGCTTTCTGAGTTCTTTTTCCGCCTTTAATGGTTTATTCCTCCAAACAATTAATCAATTTTGCGAGTACGGACTTCGTCCTCTACACGAGTAATGAAGTCTTCTAACGGGAATTTGCCCAAGTCTTCACCACCACGTGTACGTACCGCAACCTCACCAGCTTCGACTTCTTTGTCGCCGACAACCAGTAAATATGGAACACGTTTTAATGTGTGTTCACGGATTTTAAAGCCTATCTTCTCATTTCTCAAGTCGGCTGATGCACGAATTCCCTTTTCGTTCAGGGTTTTGACAACTTTTCGCACATAATCGCTTTGATTATCCGTGATATTCATTAACACAACTTGCGTTGGCGACAACCACAATGGGAAGTGCCCTGCGTACTCTTCAATGAGAATACCCATGAAGCGTTCAAGTGAGCCCAAAATAGCGCGGTGAATCATAACTGGCGTGTGTCGCTCGTTATCTTCGCCCACGTAAGTTGCGCCTAAACGTCCTGGCAACGCAAAATCGAGCTGTATTGTACCACATTGCCAGGCTCTGCCCAGACAATCGAACAAAGTAAATTCTATTTTCGGGCCATAAAAGGCACCTTCACCCGGTAAATAAGAGAAATCGATGTCATTATTCTTCAGAGCCTGAGCCAATGCTGTTTCAGAGCGATCCCATGTGGCATCGTCGCCTAAGCGTTTTTCAGGGCGAGTTGAAAGCTTCACATCGATGTTCTCGAAACCAAAGGTTTTGTAGGTTTCATACACCATTCTGATGCAACCCGCGACTTCTTCCTGAACTTGCTCTTCGGTACAGAAAATGTGCGCATCATCTTGTGTGAAACCGCGAACACGCATCAGACCGTGCAACGCACCTGAAGGTTCATTACGGTGACAGCTACCAAATTCAGCCATACGTAATGGTAAGTCACGGTAAGACTTTAAGCCCTGATTAAAGATTTGAACGTGTCCCGGGCAGTTCATTGGCTTAACCGCATACTCGCGGTTTTCCGATGACGTGGTGAACATCAGCTCAGAGAATTTTTCCCAGTGACCCGATTTTTCCCACAACACCCGGTCCATCATCATCGGACCTTTCACTTCCTGATACTCGTATTCGCGCATTTTTTCGCGAATGTAAGTTTCTAACTCACGGAAAATGGTCCAGCCATTGTGGTGCCAAAACACCATACCCGGCGCTTCTTCCTGCCAGTGGAATAAATCCTGAGCTTTAGCAATTTTACGGTGGTCGCGCTTTTCAGCTTCTTCTAAACGCTGTAAATAAGCTTTTAACTGCTTCTTATCTGCCCAGGCTGTACCGTATATACGCTGCAGCATTTTGTTGTCAGAATCACCACGCCAGTAGGCGCCGGCCATTTTCATAATTTTAAAATGTTGGCAAAACTTCATGTTTGGCACATGAGGGCCACGACACATGTCCACGTATTCTTCGTGATGATAAAGCCCCGGGTTGGCATCGGTTGGGATGTCTTCGTCCAGGATCTCTATTTTGTAAGGTTCATGGCGTTCTACGAAAGTTTCACGGGCTTCTTTCCAACTGACCTTTTTCTTAATAACGGCATATTCCGTTTTAGCCAGTTCTTTCATCCGCTTTTCAAGCTTTTCCAGGTCTTCCTGAGTGAAAGTGTGATCAACGTCGATGTCGTAGTAAAAGCCGTTATCGATGACCGGGCCAATAGCCATTTTCGCATCTGGCCACATCTGTTTAACCGCGTGCCCCATTAAGTGCGCACAAGAGTGACGAATAATATGTACTCCGTCATCATCTTTTGGTGTCACAATTTCAATGCGAGCGTCATGTTCAATGAGTTCGCAAGCATCAACCAGCTCACCGTCAATACGGCCAGCGACCGTTGCTTTAGCAAGGCCAGCGCCAATATCGGCAGCCACTTCCATAATACTTACGGGTTTATCGAATTCGCGTTGACTTCCGTCAGGGAGAGTAATTACAGGCATGAAACTTCCTTTCCAACCAGTGGTGACACCTACCAAGTGCCACGTGCTCTATTTTAGTTTTAACTGTTTTATAGAAAAAACCTACGAAATTTTTTGCGTTCGGTACCATCGAACGCGAGACGCTACTATAATCGACCGCTTACATTTGAGCAACCGCCGAGCCTGTTTTGACATCAGACATTTCCGCAGATCTAATTGGACAGTTTTCTGCATTACTCGCCGCTAGCTTCTGGGCCGTCGCCACGGTACTTTACCACCGCGCCGGTAGCCACTTCTCCCCTTTACAAATGAACTTGGTTAAAGGCGTTATTGCAACGCCCCTGCTTTTAATTGTGAGTCTACTTTTAGGCAGTAAGCTGGAACTCAACTCCGGACTTTGGTTACTCGCCCTGAGCGGCATTATAGGTATTACCATCGGTGACAGTTGTCATTTTGCCGCTCTACGCCGTTTAGGCCCCTGGCACGCCATGTTGCTGGAGTACCTGGCACCGCCTCTGGCTGCTTTTATGGCCTGGGTGTTTTTAAACGACGGTTTATCCACCATTGAAATTACCGGTGCAGTCATAACCTTGAGCGGAGTGTTATGGGTCGTTACAGAAAAAGCCCCTGACAAACAACCAGCGCTTTCATTGTCCGGTATATTCTTTGGCTGCGGCGCGGCACTTTGTCAGGCCACAGGTTTGGTCATGGCTTTTGCGGTGTTAATGCAGTCCGATACTCACGCTATTGATGCGGCATTTGTGCGTCTTGCCGCGGGGTCTTTATTGCTCGCCATAATTGTCGGGCTTTCAAAACGAGGCGCGTACGGCGCAATCATAAAACAAGTTCGTTCTATCAACCCGTTGCCACTGCTTGGCGCCATTGTGTTCGGTACTTTTCTTGCTATTTGGCTACAGCAAATTTCTATCGCCAATATCAATCCGGGTCTTACCCAAACTTTGCTATCCACCGCTCCACTCTTTTTAATACCCATATCTTTACTTAAAAAACAAAGCATTACCCCGCGTTCTATAGCTGGAGCCCTAATCTCATTGGGCGGAATCGGTATTTTATTTCTATAGTAAGAAGCAGAACCTTATTTCGTTGGGGATGCGCGAATAAACTCTGGCATCCCGGCAAAGGAGTTACTAATGAACGAAGAAAACTTACAAAGTGTGCCGGTAAAATGCCCTCATTGTGGACACAATACCTTTTTGGATATTGATGCCTCGGAGGGAAATCAGGACTATCAGGAAGAGTGTTCCGCCTGCGGTGACCTCATTCATGTTCAGTTACAAGTTGATGAAGTAAACCAGCAGGCTCGTGTCAAAGTAGACGGTAACGATGAGCAGTTTTACTGACGTTTAGCCAGTACTCGCTCAACGGTTTCAACAATGGTGATGGTTTGCTGATCAAGTTCAATGTTCAAACTGTCACCCACCCGTGTTGATTCTAAATTGGTTAAGCGCAAAGTTTCCGGAATTAAGTGCAGACTAAGGCAATTTGCTTCCACCTGACCTACCGTCAAACTGGCACCGTTAACCGCAATAAACCCTTTGGCAAACAAATATGAACTGTATTGCTCTGGCAGTTCTACCCACATAGCGACATTATTCTCAGACGTGTCAATTTTAGTCACTTTGCCCTGGCAGTGAATATGACCTGAAACGGCATGCCCGCCAATTTCATCACCCACTTTTAGTGACCGCTCGAGATTCACCGTGTCACCCTCAGCTAACAACCCCAAATTCGTTAGCCGCAAGGTTTCATCAATAACGTCAAAGTGCACCTGAGTCTCGTTAAATTCAACCACCGTTAAACAGCAGCCATTTATCGCAATACTTGCACCAATGGCCAAGTTTTGTAGAAATTGGGGTTCAGTTTTAATGACCAAGTGTCGAAAAGATCCTTGGTCAGAGACTGAAAATATCGTAGCTTGGGTTTGGACAATACCGGTAAACATCGATAAAACCTTGTTGCAAGGAATAAAACAATGAAGCGAAGTGTACTGATTTTCAGCTCTTTTGGCTATGCGTTAGTCGCCTTAGGGTTATCTGCCTGCTCAGATGACCCGGGACTAACGGAATACGCCGATAAGTTACATAACCAAGTTCACAGTACACTCAACCGACCAACTCAATCGATACAGGCACCTAAGCCTCAATTGCAATACCTTGCTAAACGCGATTTAACCCATAATATTGAACGCACCAGTATGGGATTACTGGACAGCCTGCAGCTCAATCATTGCCAGTTAGGCCAATTAATTGCCGAAAACAACAGCTCTCTGGGCAAACTAAAGGATGGGTTCAGCCGCTACCATGCTGATCTTACTATGATCCAGGCACTCAATGAATGTATTGAACACCCTGACTCGACCGGTGTTAAAGATAAATTGCAAGAAGCTCTGGCACACAAAGAATCACAGCTTAAGAACAGCCTGGCAAATGCCTTTGCCCGCGACGAGGGGCTGAGAAAAGCTCTGTCAGTAGGAAATAACTCGCTGCCCAAAATACACGTCACCGAATACAACTACGCGGTGAATGCACTTGAACGCTTTACCCGTATATTAGAACGCTGGAGCTACACAAAAAAAGCCGATGACCCGGCAGAGCTCATAAAAATGCTTGGCCGCTTAGAGCGCAGTAATTACCTTCCCGACCTGTTCCGTACTATGCTGGACTACTCTTATAAACTGGAGAAAATGACCGAACTTCTCCCTGAAATTCCACAATCGGTCTATTGCCAAAACGGCCAGGTACCAGATAAAGCGCTGGAGCTGAAGAAAGCTTTTAACGCCATTTATATTGAAGAAATGCAAGGCGACATAGCGGAAATTGTCGAACAGCATCAGCGTTTACTGATGACTCTTGAAAGCCTGGAAGGGATAGCACCTCAGCCTGAATTAAAAGATTATATTGCAAAGCTGGGCACGCTCAGTAAAAAGCTCACCGATGCATCAGTGCATTTTGTTCGCCCGTGGCAGAAGTTCTATAGCGCCTGTGACTTTACGCCCGGGATTGATTAAACGCTTATTTTACGCTTACAGATGCCACTTCTTAGTCAGGCTGGGGTGTGGTTTACCTTGTTCTTTTTCATGAATTTCATTAATAACGTAGCGCAAGCCAAGAAAGACCCACAGCCAGAAAGCCGCAAACAATGTACCGACCATAATAACGATGACCGATGAACGCATCAGAATATCAACATGCAGAAGGTTAAACCCAAGTTGCACAACGATACCCACGATTCCGGCAAGAAAAAGAAGCCCGGCAAACGCCCGTATTACTCGTAAAAAATTTAACATCCAACCTCCTGAGTCTTAGCCGTTTAGTCGTCCCTTTCTTCTTTATTGAAGCCGAAAAAGCAAATTTGAGCAAATTGAGCCGGACTTCAGTGCAGCAAGCCTGCGCTTTGTATTGAATAGAATTTCGACAAACAAATGGGTTTCATAAAAAATCGCTTGCACCTGTTAGCGCAAATCACTAATATACCGCCCGTCTTAACGACACTTCTAAAATGTGCGTCCGTAGCTCAGTTGGTTAGAGCGCTGCCTTGACATGGCAGAGGTCGGTAGTTCGAGTCTACTCGGACGCACCACTT
>JBNJGQ010000071.1:0-7899 GCA_051747845.1 Pseudomonadota bacterium | reverse complement strand
CAATTGACAAAAATTAAAACAAAAGCAGCCTTCGACAGTCATTGTTACTCACCGTTATAGTGCTTATTCGCTTGGTGAATAGTGCAGAGCTAGTCAGTATTATCAACGCGGTGGTAGAATGACCGTTCCTGTTTTTTGTTGTAACACGGTTTAAAGGAAGCAATTCATGAGTAGAACCATCACAGTTATTCCAGGTGACGGCATAGGCCCGGATATCGTTAAGTCAGCAACCGCAATTTTAGATAAAGCTGGCTGTGACTTTCAGTATGAATACGTAGAAGCCGGTCTGACTGCTTTGGAAAAAACCGGGGAGCTATTGCCTCAAAATACTCTTGATGCGATTGAACGTAACGGTGTTACTTTAAAGGGGCCATTAACAACCCCAGTTGGCGAAGGCTTTACTTCAATTAATGTTAGCCTGCGCAAACATTTTTCTCTCTACGCAAATGTACGTCCTGTATTGTCCTTTAAAGGGACTCAGGCACGCTATGAAGACATAGACATCATCACCATCCGCGAGAATACCGAAGGTATGTACTCCGGTTTAGGGCAAAAAGTCTCTGAAGATGGTAATGAAGCTGAAGCTATGAGTAAAATCACGCGCGAAGGTGCAGAGCGTATCGTGCGGTTTGCCTATGAAACAGCGCGCCGCGAAGGTCGTAAAAAAGTTACAGCAGTTCACAAAGCCAATATCCTGAAATCAACGTCAGGCTTATTCCTTAAAGTGGCGCGTGAAATTGCAGAAGAATACCCAGATATCGAATCGACAGAAATGATTGTCGATGCCGCTTGTATGCGTCTGGTAATGAACCCGGAAGAGTTTGACGTTATTGTTACCACAAACCTGTTCGGCGATATTTTGTCTGACCTTTGTGCTGGTTTAGTCGGTGGACTAGGTATGGCTCCAGGCGCCAATATTGGTAAAGACTGCGCCATTTTTGAAGCCGTACATGGCTCAGCTCCGGATATTGCCGGTAAAAACCTGGCAAACCCAAGCTCGGTAATTCTAGCTTCGATTCAAATGCTTGAGTACTTGGGAATGCAGGAACAAGCGACCAATATCACCAAAGCATTGGCCGACGTCATTGCCAGCGGTGATCGTACAACTCGCGACTTGGGCGGTTCTCACGGTACCACAGACTTTACTCAGGCGGTTATTGACCGGCTTTAAAGCTCTCGGCATAGCCATGGCTCTCATGACTATGCCGAAATAAACTAACTCCGTGGTAGCCAACGTAAATGCACGGTGATCTCTTCACGATCGTGATAAAGGTGCTTCGCCTGAATTTCAAAAGGCTTGGTGCCTTCAGTCTGTAGCTTTTCGGTAATTTGAGCCAAATACTCTTTCACTGCTGCATAGCGCTGTCGCATTGGCAACTTCAAGTTGAAGATGGCTTCTTCACAGTCACCTTCCAATAACCAACGGGTCATCAGCTCACCGACACGCGCCGGTTTTTCGACCATGTCACAAACCAACCAGTTAATATTCTTACGTTTAGGACGAAACTTAAAACCGTCTTCTTTAATGTGCTTAACCTGACCCGTCTCCATTAAAGACTCTGCCATAGGCCCGTTGTCGACCGCCTGCACCATCATGCCACGACGCACTAGCTGATAAGTCCAGCCGCCTGGTGCCGCACCTAAATCCACCGCTTTCATACCCGAATGAACACGTTTTTCCTGTTCATTTTCAGGTACAAATACCTGGAAAGCTTCATCCAGTTTCAGGGTTGATCGGCTAGGTGCTTCTTTGGGCATACGCAAACGAACAATGCCGCCATCATGCACTGTCTGATTATAACTATAAGAATACCCTACCAACGCATGTGCCGAGTTAACAAATAACACGTGCAGCATAGGTCGCTTGGCCAAAGGCTTATTACTTAAAAGCTCTTCTTTACGCAAAGCCTGGCGCAGCGGAACACTGAACTTCCGGCAAAACTTCGATAATTGATTCGCTTCGTTGGTATCCGGTGTTTCTACTCGCAATTCACCCGCTAAACCAAAAGTTTCTCTATGAGGCTTCAATACGTCAATGACTTCAGCAGCACGATCTTCAATACCGGCCAATTTTACCGGACCGAGTAAGGCAAACATTTCTCGCGCAAAAACCAGGTCTTTAAGCGACAGCTTCCGGGCAATGTGTTCCGCTTCTTCATGCTGGCAGTTATAAGTGACATAAGCTTGATCAGGTTGAGTCTGGCAGTAGCCATAAACGCCCAGCTCTGCCGTTTTATCCTGAATTTCTGCCGCACAATCGCCTTCAAAGCCTGCGCGACACAGTAATACAATACCACTGCCTTTGCCGCTAACGATGTCTTTCATTAACTACCTGCTCCTAACTTCACTGCGCCAACTAATAAACTGAGCCAACCGGCAATAAATAGTAACCCGCCCAGAGGCGTTATTGGCCCAAACCATTTAATGCCCGTCAACGCTAATGCATACAAACTGCCCGAAAACAAAATAACGCCCGCCAACCATAGATAACCGCTGGCAACAAACCAAACCGAATGTGACTGCTTTAACCAAAGCGCTAAGGCAAATAATGCCAGGGCGTGATAAAACTGATAAGTAACACCGGTTTCAAATGCGCTTAACAAGTTTTCACTTAACTTCAATTTAAGCCCATGGGCAGCAAAAGCCCCCAGCATAACGCCTGTACCGCCTAAAATTGCAGCCACAATTAAAAATAACTGACTCATTGAATAAACTCCTTAACAGCATCTGCCGCCTCTTGCCATAGCTTAGGCGTATTAGCCGCCTTCGCTTTAGTGGCAGCAAAACCGTGATCCGCTCCGTCAAGCCACTGTAACCGCCAATTTCCGGGTAGCCCGACCTTTTCACCGCCTTCAACTTTCTTTCGAATGGGCTTGCTAAATGGGTCACGAGTTCCCTGTAGAATAAGGCCTGGAGCCTGCGTCATTTCCAATTCTTCCAAACGTGATTTTTCCGGCTTGTGCGGCGGATGAAACGGAAAACCCAGAGCAATCACTGCTTTTGCGCTGTACTTATCGGCTAAGCGCAGCATCACCCGACTTCCTAACGACTTTCCCATTAAAATTAGGGGCTTACTGTCTTGCTGTAAATGATTCAGTAGCTCATCAATCGTGTCGGCTAAAACCGGCATCTTATTCGGAGGCCGCGGCTTACCCGTTTCACGAACCTTTTCCCAATAAGGAAAATCCGGACGCACAACCTCTGCGCCAAGCGCCACACCCTGCTCCGCAAAGAAATTCATAAACTCTGTGTCCGGCCCGCCGCCTGAACCGTGTAAAAAAACGATACGAAAGGTCCCGTTAGGATTCTGCTGTTGATAGTGCATTATTGATTAAACTCTTGCTCTTCTTTTTGAACCAAACCGAGCAGCCACTGACGGAAAGTCGCGATTTTACCTATCTCCGCCTGATTGTCACGACAAACAAGGTAAAAGGCTTTATTGCGCTGCAAAGCCTGAGGAAAAATGCGAACCAGGTGTCCGCTATCAATTTCAGACTTAACCAGCACGTTATTCGCTAATGCAATGCCCTGTCCATGAACCGCCGCCTGCAAAGCCAAACTGGAATGACTAAATACCGGTCCGTTATCGCCTTTATACTGGGGCAACCCTACCAACTGAAACCAATCCTTCCAGGCGTTTCGGGTTTCATCATGCAGTAGCGTTTGTTTGAATAAATCTATCGGCTCTTTAATGTTGGCTTTGTCTAACAGCAAAGGAGAACAGACGGGCCATAAGTATTCTTCATGCAGCTGGTAAGCTTTTACGCCGGGCCAGCGACCATCACCATAGTAAATAGCAACGTCTACATCGTCCGTCAAAGAGCCGCTAATCTCATCCACCGCTTTAATGCGTATGTCCATATCCGGATGCTCTTCCCGAAAACTACTCAGTCGTGGGACAAACCATAAAATAGCGAAACTGGGGGGAACCGACACGGTCAAAGCACCACGTTCAGACACTAACCGGAGTTTATCGGTGGCCTGCGCCAGCTGCTCAAATATATCCCGTAACTCTAAGTAGTACTCCTGCCCTTCTTCAGTCAGCAACAGAGAACGGTTACGCCGGATAAAAAGCTTAAGTTCAAGGAAGTCTTCTAACGCTTTTACCTGATGACTGACGGCTGCCTGAGTAACGAATAACTCTTCAGCTGCTTTGGTAAAACTGAGATGACGCGCTGCCACTTCAAATGATTTTAGCGCGTTTAAGGGAGGTAATTTCCGCATGCCATTAACTAAAAAGCGTCTCTGTTTAGTAGATAACCACCACTATAACAGAGACGCCCTTAGTTCGGCTATTTATCATTACTTTAACTAATGTGACTTACAGACGAACGCCGCCGTCAATCTCGACCACACGGCCGCTAAAGAAGTCGTTTTCAATGATATAACGCGCGCTGTGAGCAATTTCATTTGGCTGCCCCCAACGTTTCAGAGGAACCATCGATAATGCGCGATCAACCGCTTCAGGTTTCATCTGTGCCGTCATTGGGGTTTCGATAAAGCCAGGCGCAATGGCACCACAGCGAATGCCATAGCGACCCAATTCACGAGCCCAGGTGACTGTCATGGCAACCACACCCGCTTTGGTCGCGGAATAGTTAGTCTGTCCCATGTTGCCAGCACGCGCGACACTGGAAATGTTGATGATAACGCCTTTCTTGCCGGCTTTTACCATCTGTGCCGCCGCTTCTCGACCACACAAGAAGGTGCCCGTTAGGTTCACATCCAGTACCGACTGAAATTGCTGTAATGGCATTTTCTGTTTCAATTCGCCGTCTTTGAATTTTATCAGTAGGCCGTCGCGCAGCAGACCGGCATTGTTTACCAGCACATCAATGCCATCAAACTCTTGCTGAATTTGTTCAAACACAGTTTCTACCGACTCTTCGTCAGTAATATCCACTTCATAACCAACCACTTTGGCAGCACCCAGCTTTTCGCAGTGCTCCTGAGCTTCACCTAATACGTCGCCGTTAATATCGATAAGCGCGAGTTTAGCACCTTGTTTGGCAAAATCTTCAGCCATCGCAAGGCCCAGCCCCTGGGCTCCACCGGTAATAACAATAACACTGTCTTTAATTTGCATGTGTTTCCCCAATTCCTAGGTTACTTCTGTGACTTAGGTGCCACATAATTAAAAATACTGGAAAAGTCCTGGCGACCATGGCCTTGTTCAGACCAGCTATGGTAAAGGTTACGAGTCAGTGACCCCATAGGCGTTGCAGCACCACTTTCTAATGCGGTTTGTTGTGCCAGACCTAAATCTTTAGCCATTAAATCAACCAAAAAGCCGCCCTGATAGTCGTTACTTGAAGGCACGTTGTCCATTACGCCAGGGCACGGATTATAAACTTGTAAAGTCCAGTTGCTACCTGAGCTTGCCAGCATAATTTCCGATAAAACTTTCGGGTCCAGCCCGTTCGCCTTACCCAATTGCAGAGCTTCTGAGGTACCCACCATTAATACTGACAACAACATGTTATTACAGATTTTTGCAATCTGTCCGGCACCGACATCCCCGGCGCGAAAAACATTTTTGCCCATGTCGTTAAGCACGCCACGAGCCCGGTCAACGTTAGTTTCTGTGCCGCCGCAAATAAAGGTTAAAGTACCGGCTTTCGCGCCACCAACACCACCGGAAACCGGGGCGTCAATAAAGGCAATACCGGCTTTCTCTAGCTGTTCACCCACATACATAGCGGTATCTGATGAAATGGTACTGCAATCAATGACGAGCTGATCTTTGGTCAGCTTATTGATTAGACCGTCATCTCCAAGGTAAACGCCTTTAACGTGGCGGTCTGCCGGCAGCATAGACACCACGAACTCAACTCCGTCGATGGCCTCAGCGGCTGTTTTCGCTGCCTGTGCACCGTCCGCAACTATTGCTTTCAGAGCGTCTTCAGATAAGTCAAAAGCCTTAACCTTATGGCCTGCTTTTGCCAGGTTGCTGGCCATTGGGCCACCCATGTTACCCAGTCCAATAAATCCTACGGTTGCCATACTGGCACTCCTTCTTGTTAATTCGTTCTATTTATCAAGATCGGCTAATGGATGCGTTCGCTCGCCCCAGGGCGGTAAAAAGAATGCATCAACCTCTTCCGCTGGTACTTCGGCTACCGAGCTATGCTGCCATTGTGGATTCTTATCTTTATCAATCAGCAATGCCCGAATACCTTCGGCAAAGTCGCCACGAACCGCACAGTTACAGGACAACGTCAGCTCTAATCGAAAACAATCCGCCAACGATAAATCAGAGCCCTGCTGCAGTTGGTTCCAGACAAGGTGCGAAGTAAACGGACAGCCATTTGCCAAGTTCTTACGCGCCCGTGCCAGCCATTTATCATCGGTTTCATCATTCACAATACGTGTAACAATATCGCCAATGTCATTGCCGGCTGTCAGTTCTGTAATAAGCGACTGGTGCGGCTCAACCTGAGGGTTAGGTAAGGCCGTTGTGTCGTTGCTGGCAACTGAACTCAATAAGTCGGTTACTTTCTGCTTATTCAGTGCAGAGGTATTTCCCCATTCCATTTCTTTAAGCTGAGTCAGAATCGTTTCTTTACTTTCGTAACCCACGAAATGGTCTGCCAGGTTCAGATACAACGCATCATTTGCGTTCATCGTGGCACCGGTAATACCTAAGAATAAACCACAGCCTTGTGGCATGCGATTAAGAAAGTAGGTAGCACCAACGTCCGGGTACAAGCCAATCGTCACTTCCGGCATGGCCAGTAACGAGCGCTCAGTCACAATACGGTGGCTGGCCCCGTTCATTAAGCCCATACCACCGCCCATGACAATACCGTCACCCCAGCAAATGAAGGGTTTAGGGAATGTCTGAATAAAGTAATCCAGCTGATATTCCTGGGTAAAGAAGTTTTCAACCTCTTCCACTAATTTACCTGGCTCGGCCTGCATGGCTTTATACATAGCGACAATGTCACCACCGGCACAGAAAGCTTTTTCACCAGCACCCTGCAACCATACACAAGCCACTTTGTCGTCTTCTGCCCACTTTTTTAGTTGTGGTAGCAGCTTTTCAGCCATTGCCAGACTCAGCGCGTTCAGTGATTTTTCGGAATTTAATGTAGCAACGCCGATGACTTTGTCACCGGCGTTCAGTTCTTCAAAAAGTACAACGTCTTGCATGGAGTCTCCTTACAAGATTTCGCGGTCATTATCCGCCAACATACGGCGGCCAATAATCATACGCATCACTTCGTTCGTGCCTTCCAGAATCTGGTGAACACGAACATCACGCACATGGCGCTCTAATGGATACTCTTTTATGTAGCCATAGCCACCGTGCAGTTGCAGTGCGTCGTTACACACCTTAAAACCAACATCGGTAGCAAACTGCTTCGCCATAGCGCAATAGGTGGTTTTGTCGGCGTCGTTGTTATCGACTTTACTGGCTGCCAAACGCACCATTTGGCGGGCTGCCACCAGTTCAGTTGCCATATCGGCTAACTTAAACTGTAGTGCCTGAAATGCCGCCAGAGGCTTACCAAACTGAGTACGTTCCTGCATATAGGCTTTGGCAGTATTCAGCGCAGCTTGCGCGGTACCGACAGAGCAAACCGCAATGTTAATACGCCCGCCGTCTAAGCCCATCATGGCAAACTTAAAACCTTCGCCTTCTTTACCCAGCAGGTTTTCTGCCGGAATGCGAACGTCTTCAAAAGTCACTAAACGAGTTGGCTGAGCGTTCCAGCCCATTTTCTCTTCGGCTTTACCGTAAATAACACCTTCAGCATCGGCTGGTACAGCAAAAGCCGAAATACCTTTAGGCCCGTCTTCACCGGTACGTGCCATAACCACCAGCACGTCAGTTTCACCGGCACCGGAGATAAACATTTTAGAGCCGTTCAGAACGTACTCGTCGCCATCTTTTTT
>JBNJGQ010000070.1:5754-8043 GCA_051747845.1 Pseudomonadota bacterium | reverse complement strand
CCGACGCAGTGACGTAACCCGTGAGGCCGATTTCTACGGTTCTATGGATGGTGCGAGTAAGTTCGTAAAAGGGGATGCCATAGCCGGTATCTTAATCCTTTTTATCAATATTATCGGCGGCCTGCTGATTGGTATGATCCAGTACGGTCTGACCTTTAATGAAGCCGTTGAGGTTTATACGCTGTTAACCATTGGTGACGGCCTGGTCGCGCAAATTCCTTCGTTGTTACTGTCGGTTGCGACCGCCATTATCATTACTCGCGAAAACGACAGCAAAGACATGGGCGATGCGGTTGTATTGCAACTGCTGGACAATCCGAAAGTCTTGGTCATTACCAGTTCAGTACTTTTTGCCATGGGTGTTATCCCGGGTATGCCGCACCTGGCGTTCTTAAGTATGTCAGCGGTGTTAGCCGGTGCCGCGTACTTTAAGCTTAAAAAGTCAAAAGCCGAAGAAGGTGAGCTGGTCGAGAAAGAACAAGAACAACAAGTTCAGCAAGCGCAGCAAAAAGAGCTGAGCTGGGACGATGTACGTCATGTGGACACCATTGGCCTGGAAGTTGGTTATCGCCTTATTCCGTTGGTAGACAAGCAGCAGGGCGGAGAGCTTCTGTCACGCATAAAAGGCGTGCGTAAGAAGCAGTCACAGGAATTTGGTTTCTTGGTTCCAGCTGTTCATATCAGAGACAACCTTGATTTAGGCCCCAACAGTTACCGCATTACCCTAATGGGTGTGACTATGGGCGAAGCTGAAATTCGCCATGACTGGGAAATGGCGATTAACCCGGGTCAGGTCTTCGGCGAGTTGGAGGGCGAAAAAACAACTGACCCTGCCTTTGGTCTGGATGCGGTCTGGATCCGCCCTGAACAACGAGAGCATGCGCAGACCCTGGGTTATACCGTGGTGGATGCGGCAACTGTCGTTGCAACACATTTAAGTCAGATAGTGACAAACCATGCATCACAGCTACTGGGTCATGAAGAGGCTCAGGAATTACTGGATCGTTTAGGTCGCACGCATCCTAAGCTGGTCGAAGGCCTGATTCCGGATCTGCTGTCATTGGGGAATTTTGTGAAAGTTCTGCAAAACCTACTGGATGAAGGCATCGCGATTCGTGACATGCGCACCATTGTACAAACCTTGGTTGAGTATGCCGGCCGTAGCCAGGATCCGGAAGTATTAACCGCTGCGGTCAGAATTTCACTGCGTCGTTTGATTGTTCAGGACATTGCTGAAGGGGCGGCGGAATTGCCTGTCATAACTTTGGCACCAGAGTTGGAACAGATGTTGCATCAGTCATTGCAAATGGCTGGTAATGACGGAAATCAGCAAGGCGCCGGAATCGAACCTGGTTTGGCCGAACGCCTGCAACAGTCATTACGCGAAGTGCATCAGCAGCAGGAAATGAATGGTGAACCTTCAGTACTGCTGACCTCGGGGCTTCTACGGTCAACCATGGCGCGTTTTGCGCGTCACGCTACCGATGGTATGCGAGTGTTGTCCTATCAGGAAGTACCGGATGATAAACAAATTCGCATTGTCAGCTCAATTGGTGGACAACAAAACGGCGGTGAACAGACCGCCACACAAGAGTAACGGGAGTCGCTTGTGAAGATTAAACGCTTTTTTGCCGAAGATATGCGCCGTGGTTTGCAACAGGTTAAAGAAACCTTAGGTCCGGATGCTATCATCCTGTCTAACAAGAAGGTAAACGGTGGTATTGAGCTGGTTGCAGCCATTGACCCCGATGCGCAACAGGCACAGCCAATGGCTGAGCAGGCACCGAATGAGCAGGCCGCGTCTAAGACACCGGAAGTACCGGCTGAGTCTTTGCAGGAACTGTTACAGCGCCAGGCACAGGCTGAACAGCCTGCGCAACGCAAACCTGCACAAGCGGTTGCTGAGCCGACACAACGACCAGAGCCAAAGCCAGAACCACAAGCCTTCGCCGATACTCAGTTAAGCGACGACATTTTTCCTGAGCAAGTAAACGCACCAGCAGCGGACGACTCCCAGGCCATTGCTGAACTGCGCTCTCAGGTAAACGGTATTCGCCAATTACTGGAACACCAGTTGAGCGGTTTAATGAAGCAGGAAATGGATCGCGAAGAACCAACCCGCGCCATGCTAATGAATCGTTTGATGTCTATGGGGCTAAGTGAACGAGTCGCGGACCAGATTGCCTGCTTTATTCCCGAAGGTGGCTCAGACGATGAAGCCTGGGAACAAACTCTGCATTTGTTGGAAGGTCAGTTAAATACTACGTCCGACGATATTTTGACACGCGG
>JBNJGQ010000070.1:0-5654 GCA_051747845.1 Pseudomonadota bacterium | reverse complement strand
TGCGGTAACCGGTGGTAAAGGTGGCGTGGGTAAAACCAATGTGTCGCTGAATATGGCTATTGCAATGGCAAAGCAGGGCAAACGAGTATTGGTGCTGGATGCCGACTTAGGCCTGGCTAACGTCGATGTCATGTTGGGTCTTCGTGTTGAGCGTAATCTCTCGCATGTATTGAGCGGTCAGTGCGAACTGGAAGACATTCTGATTGAAGGCCCTGCGGGGATAAAAATTGTTCCGGCAACTTCGGGAACGCGTTCGATGGTGGACCTCAGTGAATCTGAGCACGCCGGTTTAATTAGAGCGTTTAGCCAACTACAGGGCAATTATGATGTGCTGATTGTGGATACCGCGGCCGGCATAGGCAACACAGTTGTCAGTTTTGCCCGGGCCTCACAGGACGTGTTAGTCGTGGTTTGTGATGAACCGACATCGATTACCGATGCTTACGCCCTTATTAAAGTATTGAGCCGTGAGCAGGGGCTTTTCAAATTTAAAGTGGTTGCCAATATGGTGCGTAATATGCGCGACGGGCAAGTACTGTTCAATAAGCTAACTAAGGTTACCGACCGATTCTTAGATGTTGCTTTAGAGCTGGCAGCAATTATTCCTTTCGATGAAAACTTGCGTTTAGCCGTACGAAAACAGCAATCTTTTGTCATGGCTTATCCAAAATCACCGGCGTCATTAGCAATAAAAGCGCTTGCTAAAAAGGCGTTGGACTGGCCCGTTCCGGCACAAGCCGGAGGCCATTTAGAATTTTTTCTTGAACAATTGATAACTTCTGCCGATAACGAGAGTAAGCGGGATGTTGCCAATGAATAAAGCTGCCGTTTATGCCGCCACCGCTGACAACCGGAATGCGATTATTGAGCAGCATACCGGGCTGGTTAAGCGTATTGCCCACCACATGATGGCGAGACTACCCGCCAGTGTGCAAGTGGATGATTTGATACAGGCAGGCATGATTGGCTTATTAGAAGCGGCGCGCAACTTTGATAACAGCAAAGGCGCCAGTTTTGAAACTTTTGCCGGGATTCGCATTCGTGGTGCGATGCTGGATGAAATTCGTCGGGGCGACTGGGCACCTCGCTCAGTACATCGTAACCATAGGCGTGTGCTGGAAGCCATTCGCCAGGTTGAAAATGAGACCGGGCGTGACGCAAAAGATACGGAAGTAGCCGCAAAACTGAATATGGGTATGGATGAATACCACCATATTTTGCGAGATGTGAGCTCAGGACGAATTGTTGGAATTGAAGATCTTGGCGTGTCAGAAGATGCGCTAATGCCAGAGCAGGTAACGGGTTCAGCTTATGAGCCACAACGAGATGTTGAGAACGCTGCGTTTCATAAAGCATTGGTTTCGACAATTTCATCGTTACCAGAACGTGAAGCCTTGGTGCTTTCGTTGTATTATGACGAAGAATTGAATTTAAAAGAGATAGGTGAAGTGCTGAGCGTGAGTGAATCACGTGTCAGTCAGATTCACAGTCAGGCAATGTTGCGACTGAAGTCGCGAATGCAAAATTGGGTTGAATAAACTTTGGTGGTAATCGAGAGCCTCAGTGGAGGGTGCTTTGGATAAAAACATGAAAATTCTTGTTGTGGATGACTTTTCTACAATGAGACGAATCATTAAGAATTTACTTCGTGATCTTGGCTTTACCAATATTCAGGAAGCTGATGACGGTAATACGGCTTTACCCATGTTGCAGAACGGTGATTTCGACTTTGTCGTAACCGATTGGAACATGCCCGGTATGCAGGGAATTGACTTGCTGAAGGAAATTCGCAAGGACGATAACCTCGCTCACTTACCGGTATTGATGGTAACGGCGGAAGCCAAGCGTGAGCAGATCATCATGGCTGCACAGGCGGGCGTTAATGGTTATATCGTGAAACCGTTTACAGCCGTAACGTTGAAAGAAAAGCTCGACAAGATTTTCGAACGTATTAGCTAAAGGGCGAATGACTATGTCTGATAACGCCCATGATATTTCTCTGGAGCAAGCCAAGGAACTCGTAGCCTTGCTTGAAGACGGGAAGCAGCAGCAGGCAAATCAATTGCTGGAAGACGTTTACAACCGTCGTAACGATAAGTTGTTTACCTCTGTCGGCCAGTTAACACGCGACCTCCACGAAGCACTTCAGGATTTTCAGGTTGACCCTCGTATTGTGCAAATGACGCAAGATGATCTTCCTGATGCGCAAAACCGTTTGTTGTATGTCATAGAAAAAACAGAAGACGCCGCTAATCGAACAATGGATGCGGTAGAGGCGTGCCTGCCTTTAGCTGATGACATGCATCAGCGTGTAGAGAAGGTCATGCCGGCCTGGAATCGGCTGATGAGTAACGATATCGATATAAATGAATTCAAGTCTTTATGCCATCAGGTCGATGATGTACTTAAGCGCTGTGGTGAAAACATGCCACAAGTGCATGGGTTGATGACTGAAGTGTTGATGGCTCAGGATTTTCAGGATATTACCGGGCAAGTCATTCGCCGGGTCATTCAGTTAGTTGAAGACGTTGAAAAGAACTTAATTGAGCTACTCAAAATATTCGGTAAAGAAGAAGAGCGCCGTAAGGCGGCAACCGCAACGCCCGATAAGAAAAATGCCGGTGTCGCGGAAGGCCCAATTATAGATGCTGATCAACGTGATGACGTGGTTGGCGGACAAGACGAAGTGGACGATTTGCTGTCCAGTTTAGGTTTCTAGGAGCATCAGTCGCATGAGCTTTGATATGGACGAAGACATTCTGCAGGACTTTTTGATCGAGGCGGGAGAGATCCTCGAGCAATTGTCTGAACAGCTGGTTGAACTGGAAAATGATCCAGAAAATAAAGACCTGCTGAATGCTATTTTCCGTGGTTTTCATACCGTAAAAGGTGGTGCCGGATTTCTGTCGCTAGGCGCACTCGTTGATACCTGCCACGGTGCGGAAAATGTGTTCGATACCCTGCGTAATGGTCAACGTACAGTCACCTCCGACTTGATGGATGTTATTCTGCAATCGTTGGATACCATTAATGCTCAATTTGCACAGGTTCGGGCTAAAGAAGAACCTGAAGCTGCATCACCAGAATTACTGGAGCTTCTGCATAAGTTGAGCCAGCCGGAGTCGGAAGATGAAGAGCCGGTTAAAGCGCCGGAACCAGAACCAGAACCAGAGGCAGCTGACGCGAGTAGCGGCGAAAGTATTGATGAGATCCAGGACGATGAATTTGAAGCTTTACTGGATGAGTTGCATGGCGACGGTAAAGGACCTGGCAAGAAAGAGGAAGTTAAAGCTTCTGCTGATAAGTCTGAACCGGGCGATGATAACGATGAAATAACAGACGATGAATTTGAATCGCTGCTGGATGAGTTGCACGGCAGTGGTAAGGCGCCTCAGAGTGCTGAAAAGGCACAAGAGAAGCAAAAAGAACCAGCAAAAGGTGACGAAATAACAGACGATGAATTCGAGTCGCTGTTAGATGAGCTCCATGGCAGTGGCAAAGCGCCGACGCCGAAAGGAGATAAGCCAGCAGAAAAAGCAGCTGAGAAAAAATCCGAGCCAAAAGCGCAAGCTAAACCTCAGTCTAAGCCTGCAGCTAAACCCGAGCCGAAACCAGCCGCTGCTAAAGCGGAAGATAAACCTGCGGCGGCAAAAGCGGTTGATAAAAAGCCAGCGGCGCCGGCACCAGCACAGGCTGAAACCACAGTTCGGGTTGATACCAAACGCTTAGATGAAATTATGAATATGGTCGGTGAGCTGGTTTTAGTCCGGAACCGTCTATTAAGCCTGAGTAACTCAGATGAGTCAGACAGTGACGAGATGGGTAAAGCCATTTCTAACCTAGATGTTGTAACTGGCGATTTGCAAGGCGCGGTAATGAAAACCCGTATGCAGCCCATTAAGAAAGTCTTTGGGCGTTTCCCGCGGGTTGTCAGGGACTTAGCCCGCAGCCTTAAGAAAGAAATTAACCTTGAGATGTACGGTGAAGATACCGATCTAGATAAAAACCTGGTAGAAGCACTGGCCGATCCTTTGGTGCATTTGGTTCGTAACTCTGTTGACCACGGTATTGAAATGCCGGACGTGCGTGAAGCCAATGGTAAACCGCGGGCGGGTACGGTAACACTGTCGGCGTCTCAGGAAGGCGACCATATTATGTTGTCGATTAAAGACGACGGTGCAGGTATGGACGCGGAGAAGCTTAAGGGCATAGCTATCAGCAAAGGCATTCTTGATACCGACGCAGCTGCACGCTTGAGTGACGAAGATGCTTATAATCTGATTTTTGCCGCCGGCTTCTCGACCAAAGAAGAAGTTTCAGACATATCCGGTCGTGGTGTCGGTATGGATGTGGTTAAGACCAAAATCAGTCAGCTTAACGGTAGTGTCAAAATTCAGTCGGAACTGGGTAAGGGCACAGAGCTTTTGATTAAAGTTCCGCTGACTCTGGCGATACTGCCTACCTTGATGGTTGCGGTAAAAGAGCAGACATTCGCTCTGCCACTGGCAGTGGTCAGTGAAATTATCGATCTCGATATGAAGCGTACCAATACCGTTGATGGTCAATTAACGTTGATCGTACGTGATCGTGCTATTCCGCTGTTTTTCTTAGAGCATTGGCTGGTTCGTAATCCGGACCGTTCAAGCCGTAATGAGAAAGGGCATGTAGTGGTTGTGCAAATTGGCAACCAACAGGTTGGTTTTGTCGTTAACGCATTGATTGGTCAGGAAGAAGTGGTCATAAAACCATTAGATAAGCTATTACAGGGTACACCGGGTATGGCCGGAGCAACTATCACCAGTGATGGCGGTATTGCTTTGATTGTCGATGTACCAAGTATGCTTAAGTATTACGCAAAACGATAACGGGACACACCGTTCATGACTGTAAAAGTTCTCGTGGTAGATGACTCGGCGTTTTTCCGGCGCCGGGTTACTGAGATTTTAGAAGACAATGCCAACATTAAAGTGATTGGTAGTGCCAATAACGGCGAAGAAGCGGTTTCACAAAGTCGCGTCCTTAAGCCGGATGTCATTACCATGGACATTGAAATGCCGGTAATGAACGGTATTGATGCTGTGAAAGCCATAATGAGCAGCAACCCTTGTCCTATTCTGATGTTTAGCTCGCTGACTCATGAAGGCGCTACCGCTACGTTAAACGCGTTAGAAGCGGGTGCCGCTGACTTCCTGCCAAAGAAATTTGAAGACATAGCACGAAATCGCGATGAAGCGGTGAAAACGCTGCAAGATCGCGTGCTGGCAATTGCCCGGCAACCTGTTAGCCGCACGCCCGCGAGGCCTTCACCTGCGCCGACGGTAAAGAAACCAACAGAACGTCCGGATGAGCCAACGACAGCGCTTGAGCGTATTCGTCAGCGCAACCAGGAATTACAAAGTCAGCGCGAAAGTGATGCCCGCACTGCAAAGTCGGCCGGGACATTAGCAGCTAACCGCGCGTATCAACTTTTGGCCATAGGAACCTCGACCGGAGGTCCTGTCGCTTTGCAGAAAATACTGACTCAGCTACCGGCTAATTTTCCTTACCCAATTGTAATGGTTCAGCATATGCCGGCAGCGTTCACAAAAGCTTTTGCACAGCGTCTGAATGGTTTGTGTCAGGTTAATGTGAAAGAAGCAGAAGACGGCGATGTA
>JBNJGQ010000069.1:0-8208 GCA_051747845.1 Pseudomonadota bacterium | reverse complement strand
AAGGTCACCTCAGGTATTCAGCGAAAAGCCATTGATGCGCTGGTAGATCACACTAAAGAAGCCCCTCCGGGCGCCGAGCTTTCCGTGACTGTCGCAAAAGGTAAATACCCCATTAACGGCAGTAACGCCAAATTTAAACCTCTGGCTGACGATGCACGCAAGCGTGTGCTTAGACCTCAGTTACGTGAAGACGGTACCGCCGACATGCGCGATTTAGGCGCTCAGGTTACTGTTGACCCTGACCAGCCGTTACTGCAAAAGATTCCGCCCAGTAAAGGCCGCCCGGGTTTTACCGTTTTTGGGCAAGTATTAGAGGCCCACGACGGCGAAGACAGAGACTTTAAACCCGGTGAAGGCACAAAAATTAGTGATACAGACAGCAACTTGATTGTTGCCGACCGTACCGGCATGCCAAGCTTTAACGACAACAGCGTCCAAGTTGACGACGTAATGCAGTTAAACAATGTGGATGTCTCCACCGGCCACGTTAAGTTTAAAGGCAGCGTAATTGTCAGTGGTAATGTCAGCGAAGGCATGAAAGTGACCTGCTCGGGTGATATTACCGTGGGTGGTTATGTTGACTCGGCAGAGCTGTACGCTGACGGCAATATAACGGTACGCAAAGGCTGTATTGGTCGCCTGCTGAATTCCGGTGAAACTGCCGAACACGACGAAGACGCCGATGACTGGATACCGGATGTTTCCACGAAACTGGTGGCCGGTGGCTCTATTTGGTGCGCCTATGCACAGTATTCCTGTTTAGACTCGCAAAATGGCGTACATACCGACAAGCAGCTCACGCATTGCCATGTCATAACCAAGGGCCAACTTGCTATTGGCGGTGAGGGTCGCAACGCCCGCGGTAAACTCATAGGCGGCACCATTGAGACCTGTGATCACATTTATTGTGGGCAGCTCGGTGCGCCAGCCGGAACCAAAACACGAGTATACTGGTCACTACCGCCGGTTGATCCACAGTCGCTTGAGCACTTAAAAAATATGCGCGGCGTGTTAGCTAAAACCTTGGCGCGAATAAAAGTTGTGCAACAGGGGCTGGACCGTTGCAAAACGCTGGAAGACGGTGCGAAAAAACTTGAGTACGAGACCAAACTAAAAGGTGAGCTGCGCAAGCTAAAAGCGCGTATTGTGACTACCCGTACCAGTATTGATTCGGTACTGGAAGCTTTTGAGAACCATCCGGTACTACGTACCATGGTCAGCAAAGAAGTGTTCCCCGGCATTTTGTTTATTTTTAAAGAAAAAAGCCTGCGCATAAAAGAACATCGCAATGGTACAATGTTCTTACTTCAGGACAAACAACTACGAGTAGACAGTCTGGTCTAAGCGGTAACTACTATGTCATCTGCAATACTTTCTATGCTTGGGCGGCAGTCCTCCCAGCCCTGGACTTATGGTTCGTTGTTAGTGATTCACCCCGGTGGTGCTGAACTGACAGCCCTGCCTGATAGCTCGGCCTGGTGCTTTCATGCCGGACATGCCGATGCGTGGAAGGCCGCCGGACACAACGCTTTTTGTCAGGCGAAGGCACCCGATTTAACCGCTTACGAGGGTGTGTTAATGCTGGTAGCCAAAGAAAAAGAACTTAACCATTACTTATTAGAACAGCTGGCCTTATTACCAGCCAACACCCCGGTATGGTTTGCCGGCGAGAAGCGCTCCGGCATTCAGCCGCTAATGAAAAAGTTACCAGACTGGTTGCAACCGGCTCAGAAACTCGCCTCAGCTAACCACTGTTTACTGTTTGCCAGTGCCCGGAATCAGCATGAACATCAACCGGCGCCTATAGCCAGCTATGCGAAAACGCTGACTTATGAACTGGATGATCAGCAAACGTCTTTTGTGACTTTGCCGGGCGTTTTCAGCCGCGACCATATAGACCCGGCCACTCTGCTGCTGTTGCAACATATTAAAGATTTACCCAAAGGCCGGGGCCTGGATTTTGCCTGCGGTGCCGGAGTCATTGCACAACAAATTCAGCCATTAACTACTGAACTTATGGCGTGCGATGTGAGTCCTATTGCCATTGCGGCAAGCCAAATGACACTGGAAAATGAAGCGACAAATGTGGAATTGCGTTTAGCCGATGGAATACCAGAAGACGCTGGTCAGTTTGATTTTATAATTAGTAATCCGCCGTTTCATACCGGACAAAAAACAGATTACGAAATTGCCCGAAAATTCATTAAGGATGCGAAGCAACACCTTAATAAACAAGGTGTTCTGCGAATTGTCGCAAACCGTTTTCTGCCCTGGCCGGAAGTTATTGAATCGGCTTTTACACACTGCGACACTATTGCTGACGATGGTCGTTACCGTGTTTACCATGCAACTTATCGATAAATGAGCGTTTTTTTTGTTTAACCAATGCCTTTTTCGTTAACGCTTTGCTAACATCAATATACAAATATTTTTTTCAGAGACTGAGCCGTAAACTGAATGCATACCATTTCACTGAAGCGCATACTGATTTATATCGTGTTGTTGGTCACCAGCTTCGCGCTCCTTGTCGGTTTTACCATTAATATTGTGAGTCAGGTTGCTCAGTATGAGAAATCACTGCATGAACAGTCTTTGTCTTATGCCCGTATTGTTGCCGGCAACGCGGCCAGTAGCCTGGTGTTTAACGACAATGCCACCGAAAAACAACGCCTTAATTCGCTGCAGAACACCGACTTTATTCAGCACGTTCATGTTTATAAAATGGACGAAACCAGTAACGAACTGACCTTTTTCTCCAGCTATAACAAGCAGGGCCTGGCCCCTATTCCGGCTCGCTTTTCAAAACTTGACCGGTTGTCGACACCACAAATTCAGGATGACTACATTGAAGTGTCCCAGCCGGTGGTGCTGGACAGTGAAGTGATAGGCTATGTTTACCTGCGAGGCTCACTGGAGCAGGCCCGCTTGTTCATGTGGCGCTCTATTGCCATTGCCGCTGTGGTGTTTGTATTGACGCTACTGCTTTGTTGGTTAGTAACTCTGCGTTTAAGAAAAACCATTGTGACGCCGCTCGATTCAGTCGTGGATGTCATTTCTCAGGTAGCGCGGGACAAGAACTACTCACTGCGCCTGGCCCCGTCACAGCTGGTAGAGTTTGACATGATGGCTCATGCCTTTAATACCATGCTGGACAGAGTGCAGCAGCATATCAGTCGTCAGCGCCGTGCCGAGGAAGAGGCCAGCCAGTTAAATACTGAGCTTGAGCGCCAGGTAACCCAGCGCACTCAGGCACTGAAAGAATCGAACAGCGAGCTGTTAAAAACGCTGGAGCAGCTGCACCAGTATCAAGGGCAGCTGGTAGAGTCGGAAAAAATGGCATCGCTGGGTGACATGGTTGCCGGCATTGCGCACGAAGTTAATACACCCATTGGTTTGTCGGTAACAGCCTCAACCCTGTTGCAGGACAAGCTGACCGTTATGCAGGAAAAGTTTGACGAAAAACGTATTTCAACGTCAGAATTCGAACGCTTTTTGAGTGACTGCGACGAAAACCTGCAAATTATTTATCGCAACTTAGGCCGCGCCGCCGACTTAGTCACCAGCTTTAAGCAAGTAGCCGTTGATCAGTCGTCAGAAATTGACCGCGACATTCATATTCCGTCGTTTATGAACGATGTTCTTATTTCGGTGAAACCGCGCCGCCTGGACCCGGAGAAATTCCCAATTCGAATTTCTTGCCCGGAAAACCTAACGGTACGTGCCAAAGCCGGGCCGCTGAACCAGGTACTGATAAACCTTATTGTTAACTCTATGATTCACGCTTTTGACGGCTATGACCATGGGCAAATTGATATTACCTTCAGCATGCAGAACGACAACGAGCTGGAGATGGTTTATAGCGACAATGGTAAAGGCGTGCCGGGCGATATCAGCCGGAAAATTTTTGACCCCTTTGTCACCACCAAACGAGGTTCCGGCGGCAGTGGTTTGGGTCTGCACTTAGTCTATAACCTGGTGACTCAGGTATTAGGCGGTAATATTCACTTCTTTAGTGAAGAAAAGAACGGGGTGGAGTTTATTGTTCGTTTTCCCGTCACTTTAGTCAGCAATGCTTGAAAAATCTCAAACAAAAGTCATAATGTAACGTCATAACTTTTATAAATATAAGTTCAACACCGTACGCACAGCGACGAACTTTCCGGGAAAATCAACGCTTATGAATGCCAGAATACTGATTGTTGAAGACGAAGTTGTTACTCGCCAGACTCTCACCCGTCTATTCCAACAAGAAGGCTACGAAGTTTTTGATGCTGCTGATGGCCTGCAAATGGAAAACATCATGCGTCAGGAACGTGTTGATGTCGTAATTATGGACGTTAACCTGCCAGGCAAAAACGGTCTGGAACTTGCCGAGTCTTTACGCGAAAGCGACAACATTGGCTTAATTTTCTTAACCGGCCGCGACAGCGAAGACGACCGCTTACTGGCTCTTGAACTGGGTGCTGATGATTACCTCATTAAGCCTTACAACCCCAAAGAGCTGACTATTCGTGTGCGCAACCTGTGCCGCCGTATTGAAGCTTCGCGCTCAAGCAACCCGGTTGAAAATAACAGTGTTGAATTCCAGTTCCACGGCTGGCGTTTAAACAGCGACAGCCGCTGCCTGTATTCTCCGGAAAATCAGATGTTCCGTCTGCCGAAAAGTGAATACCGCGCGTTAGAGCTGTTCTTATCGAACCCAGGCCGTATTCTAGACCGTGAAACACTGGTTAAACGTATGCTGGACCGTGAGCTTCGACCGAATGACCGTACGGTTGACGTTGCAATTCGTCGTATTCGTCGCCATTTCGAGTCACATCCGGAAACGCCAAACCTTATTACCACCATCCATGGTGAAGGTTATCGTTTTATTGGTGAGGTTGATCAGCAAGCTCAGTGATGCTTCGCTAACCAGGCGTCAATTTGCTGCCGGTGCGGAATGACCGCATCGGCCCACTCTATTAGCAAGCGTTCTGCAACGGGCCATTCCCACTCTTCTTTTTCTACCCTTTCCATAGTTTTTGACAGAGCCGTTAAACCGACCGAACTGCAGGCACCTTTAACTTTATGTGCTTGTTTGCGTAATTCGTCTTCGTTGCGCTCTTTGGCCGCCTGATGCAGTAACTTAGCGTAGCTTTGAATAATACCGTCAAAGGTTGTAAGGGTTGCTTTTATGCCCTCGGCGCCCAGAGTGTCCAGGTATTGTTGTAACAGTTCGGTATCGATATCCGATTTTTCTGCCATCTTTGTGTGCTCCATCAATCCAAAACTCTATCCTCGGCGTATTCCTGTTTTGAGTCAACCACTGTGCACAGTGAGCAGAGAGAATCGATTAGGGCAATCGGTGTCACCTGGTTAAATTCTGCGATATAATGCCCACCTTTAGACTGAGCCAACTTGATCAAGATCAACCTGGCCAGACAATATTCACGAGACTTGGAGTTCACAACGAATGCCAACAGTTATGCCCGACGTAGCCAACCAAACGCAGGCCCAGACAGAGGGAGCCCTCGATTGGGTTGGCATGAGCAATATTGAAGTTCCATTGATGGTGGCCGCCGCCGACGCATCAGAGCGCCCGGTAGCCGCTAAAGTGGAAGCTTTCGTCAACCTCAAAAACCCGAAAACCAAGGGTATCCATATGTCTCGCTTGTATCTATTGCTGGACAAACTGTCGACCGAAGGCGAGCTCAGTCATGACTCTATGAAGCAATTGCTGAATGACTTTATTGAAAGCCATAAAGACATCAGTGATCAGGCTTTTATTAAGTTTGATTTTGACTATCACTTGCGCCGTAAGTCACTCATCAGCAAAAAGCAGGGCTGGAAAGCTTACCCTGTGAGCTTAACGGGTCGCTATGATGCAGGACAACTGAAGCTGGAGCTGTCTGTTGATGTGCCATACTCATCAACTTGCCCGTGCTCAGCAGCCTTAGCTCGTCAATTAATTCAGGACGCCTTTAGTGCCAAGTTTGCCGGTCACGAACAAGTTGATGCGGCCACCATGCACGAATGGTTAGGCTCAACCGAAGGTATTGTTGCGACACCACACAGCCAGCGTTCCGTTGCTGAAGTTAAAGTGGCATTAAGCGAAAGCGTTACTGATTTCCCTATTGTGGAATTAATTGACGCTGTTGAAGATGCGCTTAAGACTCCGGTTCAGGCCGCAGTAAAACGTGAAGATGAGCAAGAGTTTGCCCGTTTGAACGGACAAAACCTGATGTTCTGTGAAGACGCATCGCGTCGCTTGCAGCACCAGCTGAACCAAATGTCGCACTTCCGTGATTTCTGGTTACGAGTGAACCACTACGAGTCGTTGCACGCGCACGATGCCGTCAGTGTCACCACCAAAGGTATTCCGGGTGGTTACTCAGCATAACCGGGTCTAAATAAATTCCATAAGCAGCCATTAGTGGCACAGCTTTTGCTTCACACCTCATAGAGCGTCAATTTTCTGATGAGGTGTGAAAATGGAAATTATCCTGTTGTTGTTTGTTGTTGTATTAATTGCGGTGGCCGTTATTGCCAGCCGAATGTCTGAAAACTACGTCCCCTACCCTTATAAACTGAAAGATACGACCTTGTGTACAGCTCAGGAAGACCAATTTTTGACGCTGTTGGAAAAATCGGTCGGCGATGATTTTCGTATTTTCACTAAAGTCCGTTTAAGCGACATTGTTACCGTGCGTTCCGGCTTGTCGGCGACCGCTCGTAAAGACGCGCTCAACAAAGCCAGTCAGCGTATTCTTGACTATGTGCTGTGCGACATTCATACCATGCAGGTAAGAGCTGCAATTGAGCTGGAGCCTGGACAGTCGTCGCTGAATCAGCAGAAGCGTAACTTATTCCTGAAGAACACCCTGGCCGCAGCCGGATTGCCGTTCCTGCGCTTTAAAGCCAAGCCTGGCTACCGGGTGGCTGAACTGCACGACTACATTCACGGCAAGATTCGTCAGGCCGAGCATGTACGCGCAGCAGTACCAACCAATAAAACCAAAGACAATCAGCCGATTGCCGCTTAACCAGGTCCGTGGCAGTATAGCTGCATGAACACGGAGCTTTTAAACGACATTCTGCTATCACCTGTGACTCTCGCTCTGCTGGCCTTGCTGGCAGAGCGCTGGTTTCCGTGGCCGGAACAATGGCATCCGTTTGCCGTTTTTCGGCTAATGGCTTCCTACATGAGCGGCAAGGTTAACAAGCCCGGACGCCCGGTCAGCCAACAACGTATTGCCGGTTTTCTGGCCTGGTTAACCATGTCGCTGCTGGTTCTACTACCGGCGGCTATTGTCTTTGCCGGTGCTGAAGTGGAACTTGCCATTGGCTGGCTTATCTTATTGGTCAGTTTACGCCAGCAACCCGTTACTCATGCCGTACGCTTAGCAGACAGCCACTTGCAACGTGGTCGTAAAAATGCCGCCCGCGCCTGGCTAAGCCGCATCACCTGGCGCGACTGTGATTTACTTAGTGAACACGGCATTGCAAAAACCAGTCTGGAATTGCGTGCCGCCAGTATTTTAGAACACCGCTTCACCCCTCTGTTCTTTTGGTTTATTGGCGGGCCTTTAGCTGCACTTGGTGTACGGACTGTCTATGAATTGACTCAGATATGGCCCATTGCTCAGACCCGTTATCGTCATTTTGGTCTGGCAACTCACTGGCTATACACCATAAGCCATTTCTTCCCCTCGTTTTTACTGTCGTTGGCGGCACGTTTTATGGCGCTGTTTCAGCCAAATAAGCCCAAACTGCAGCCGCTAAACCGTAACCCACTGTTCCCGACTGTGCTGCTCAGTTGGTTGCAAAGCTTCAGTTATTGCCATCGGGTAAGCTTGGGTGGGCCTATACAAGTTCAGGGAATTCGTATAGCGCGACAGCGTTTTGACGGCCGTCCGGCAGAGTTGTTATTGCCCCGGGCGCAGCGCTGGCAAAGGCAATGGCAAATCTTTTTCATTGCTTGTCTGGTTATTGCGCTTTTTGCTCTGTTCATTTATCGACCCTGACCGACTCATCGGGTATACTACGCGCCCTAATAAGGCAACCATTTAATACTATGAAAACCATTGATGTAATCGGCATTGGCAATGCGCTGGTGGATCAGGAGTTTGAGGTCACTGATGACTTCCTCCAAAAGCACAATTTGAAAAAAGGCATGATGGAGCTGATTGACGAAGACGCTCAAAATACTCTGATTGCCGAGCTCAGCGA
>JBNJGQ010000068.1:0-8358 GCA_051747845.1 Pseudomonadota bacterium | reverse complement strand
AGGTATTACAGCGGATATTACGTTGCGACTGTTAGAAAATGATCCGTCGATAATGCCGGATGCTATCGTCCTGATTAATGCTTATGTTCCGCAATTTCAGTATAACCGTGCGCTTGCCGACCGTATTAGTCAGTCACAGCTGCCCGTTCTGGATATTCGCAGCTCTGAGAGTAATCAATGGATAAGCCAGCACTGGCAATTGCGTAAAAAGCTGGCCAATAAATACCAACACCCGGCTTACCGTCAGCGGCAGCTAGTCAATTCCGGTAATGCCGGGCAGCGTGAGTTAACCTCAACGATAAAAGGCTGGCTTGAGTTTCACGGCTTTTAGCCGCGGTCTTTTAACGAATATCCCGCTTTTCTTTAATTTTTTCATAAGCCGCCTGAATATCCTGCGCCCGTTGCTGAGCCTGCTTCATGACTTCTTCAGGTAGGCCTTTCGATGCCAGCTTGTCCGGATGATGTCGGGCCATGAGTTTACGGTAGGCCTTTTTAATTTCAGCATTACTGTTCTGAGCAGTCACACCAAGCACTTCGTAGGCGTTGTTAATTTCATCCTGACTGGTGGTTTTACGCTGTTGCTGATGCTGCTGCCGGCGATGCTGATGAAAGCGAAAGGCTGCTTTTTCCATCATTAACCACTGGTCTAACTGAAAGCGCGTAAAACCGAGAGACTTAGCAACGTTAACAAGCACTTCATGTTCCGACTTTTCCAGAATCCCGTCATTTAATGCCAGACCAATTAACTGCTCCATGAAAAGCTGCAAGACATCCCGGTTGCCATAGAAAGACGCACTAAAGTCTTTCATGACCTGCTGCAAAGGAAATGTCGGCTCTTTACCTTCTCTGAACGCTTCCTGCGCTTCGCGAGTGGCATCAGAACTTAAATTCAAGCGCCGCATAAGCTCCTGCGCCTGAGCAATGTCACTGGTTGTTACTTTTCCTTTTGCCTTGGCAACATGACCCATTACAGCAAATAAGGTGTAAATAAAGTTGGCGTCTCCGGCGGCTTTCTCAGCACCGTATAGAAAACGTCCCCAGGCACCTTTTTGAGAAAAGTCCTGAGCCATTCCCCGATCAAACCAATGACCAATCAATACCCCTAAAATAGCACCCGGCCATTTCATAAATGCAAAACCAGCCAAGGCTCCTACTACTTTTCCCCAAACCATGTTATTTCTCCAACTGCTGGTTAAGTTGATGCAGCCGCTCCGGTGTCCCCACGTCTGTCCAGTGCCCGTCCCAATAGCTTGCAGCTAACCTTTTTTGACTTATTGCCCGGTCAAAGAAGGTTTTAAGTGGCTGCTTGCCCTGAGGGTATGGTTCCAGCAGCTCTTTTCGGTATAAGCCAACACCGGAAAACGTCTTGCGCTCGCTTCCGTCATTAACCAACAAGCCATTTTCTATGACAAAGTCGCCGTCAGGATGATGAACGGGGTTCTTAACCATGATCAAATGCGCCAACTGCTCCGCTTCCAGTTGAGTAGGCAGATCACGGTAATCCCAGTCGGTCCAAATATCTCCGTTGATAACCCAGAACGGCTCATCACCTAACAGGGGTAAGGCTTGAATAATACCACCGGCGGTTTCCAGTCCACCTTCCGGCTCTGCAGAAAAAGAAACCTGCAGTCCCCATTGACTGCCGTCACCAACAAAGTTTTCAATTTGCTCCCCGTGCCAGGCGTGATTAATAACAACCTCATTCACGCCAGCATCCGCCAGCTTTTCTAAGTGGTAAGACAACAACGGTTTACCGGCTATGGGTAACAGAGGTTTCGGCTGGTTATCGGTTAACGGCCGCATACGATTGCCTCGACCAGCGGCTAAGATCATTGCTTTCACTTTACTTCCTTCCAGGCCGGTATGACTCGTTTTTCCAACCATTGGTTATAATCTGACAACTGTGAATAGTTAGCACTTACTCGCTGTAAGTAACCTAAGGTTCTGGGCACATCCTGCAAGTAACCCGGCTTATGATCGCGGTGAGCCAGGCGGGCAAAGATGCCTGCGGCTTTAGTGTGACGCTGTAAGCCCATCCAGTCGAACCAATGCTGCCATTGCTTAGATTCAATCTGAGCCGCCAAATGATTTGACTCGACAAGCTTTTGCCGCAAGCCTTCCCCCAGTTCAGCCACCCATTCATCTGGCCATTCAATATAGCAGTCTCGTAACAGCGAGACTGCATCGTAGGTGACCGGCCCCAGCACCGCATCCTGGAAGTCAATAACCCCAATACTGTCGTCATCCAGCAGCATTAAATTACGTGAATGGTAGTCTCTGTGTACTCCAACCTGAGGTTGTTCCAGTGCATTATCAATAAGTTGCTGGCTAAATTGCTGCCAAACTGCCTCGTCTTCATTATTCCAGTTAAGGTTTAAGTGAATTTGGAGTAGCCAGTCCTTAAATAACGACAACTCGCGTTTGAGTAAGTCCGTGTCGAACGCAGGCAGTTCACCTAACTCGGTGCTACGTACTGACATAATATTCGGCAAAGCCGATAAAGCCTGCTGGTAATACTGGCGGGCATTGCGAGGGTGCAACTTACTGAGCAACAAAATCTGGCCAAAATCTGACTGCAACATGAAACCTTGCTCGGTATCGGCTGCGATAATTTCAGGCACAGTAACACCTGCATCAGCGTATGCTTGCGCAACCGCCAGAAAAGGTTCCATAGGCTCTTTTTCCGGTGGGCAGTCTACCGCTATCAGGCTTTCCTTGCCGTTAGTTGCACGAAAATAACGACGGAAACTGGCATCGCCGGACACAACCTCTAAAGTCGGCTGGGGAACCCCGGTTTGGGCTTCACACCAAGCCTGCAGAGCCACTTCTCGTTTGTCTTCCAAATTACCCTCCACCAAAATTTGTCGCAAAGCCTTAAAACTAGCAGTGTACCAAATAGCGAAACAAACAAAATTGCTTTATTATACCCTCGCGCTGCAAAACAGAATAAATGCACTTAATAACAACGAACGGAAGATTCAATTGCTGCTACGGTTTATTACTCCGCTGATGCTACTGTCGTTTACCGGCAATGCGCTAGCGGCTTTACAAAATCAAAACGTACAACAAGGCATGGCTTGTGAGGCTTCCCGGCCCGCAGAAAATGTAGTTGGCTCAGTGCAACTTCAGCAAACTGAAGCTGGCACCATTGGAGTTGAGTCACGCAGCGCCGAAATTTTTGCAGATGAGAAAGCCTACTTTACCGGTAACGTTATCATTCAGCGCAACGGCCAATGGCTCTCCACATCAAAAGCAACTATCGACCAACAAAAAGGGGAAATTTTTGCCTCTGACGGCATCACCTTTAGTGACGGCTACCTTAACGTCACAGGCGATTCTCTATTTCTAGACTTAAATGAAGATAAAGCAGAGCTGTATAATAGCGACTATCGCCTGCAAGACCATAACGCTCGTGGGCATGCTGAACTGCTGTCGCTATCGCGACAAGAAGTGCTACTGCAAGACTCAAGCTTTACCACCTGTCCTGGAGATTCACCAGCCTGGCAACTACGCGCACAGCGTATTCAAATTAATGAAACCAGTGACTTCGGTGAGGCCTGGCATGCCCGCTTCGAGTTATTCGATGTGCCCATTCTTTACTTGCCTTACTTTAACTTTCCAATAAGTGACGCAAGAAAAACCGGACTGCTTTATCCTACTTTTGACTCATCATCTAACAGCGGCTTTGAAGTCGAAGTACCTTATTACTTTAATATCGCACCGAATATGGATGCGACCATAGCCCCGGTTTACATGTCCGAACGCGGCACTATGTTAAAAGGTGAGTATCGCTATTTGTTTGAGCAGAATGCCGGACAATTCAATTTAGAGTATTTAGGTAATGACGATACTCGTATCGAAAATAAAAAGCGTTACCTTTGGCATGTTCAGCATGCAGCGCAAATTAACCCGGACTTGAGTTTTTACCTTGATGCGACCGAAATTAGTGACGATAACTACTTAAACGACTTTGGTAGTGACTTCGCTGGCCGGGCCGATACCCATTTATACCGAGTCGCACAGCTGGACTACAGCAACGACAACTGGACAGCCCAATTGCGCACCGAAGACTACGAGCTTATAGGCGATTACCGCAGCCCTTATCGAACACTTCCGCAATTAAGTATGGATTATAGCGCAGAGAACGTGAATGGCTTCAGTGCAGGTATTTATAACGAGCTGACGTACTTCCAGAACCAGGATCAATCTCGAGAGTATGCTACCCGCGCCCACATTGAGCCTAGCGTAAAGTATCGCTATGAAAAACCCGCCTTCGATACCGAAGCAGAGTTGTCTTACCTCTACACACGCTACTGGCAAGAGAGTCCAGACAGTGCCATTACAGAGGACGTCACCCGAACGTTGCCAAGAGCTCGGGTCAGAGCGCGTATGCACCTGGAAAGATCAGTTGACGTTGGTGGTGATCAATATCGCCAAACGCTATCACCACAAATTCAGTACCTTTATGTACCTTACGAGAACCAACAAAATATCGGTATTTACGATACCTCATTATTGCAGGACGATTATCACGGCTTATTTCGTAGCCGTCGATTTTCTGGTCTGGATCGGATAGCTGAAGCCAACCAGGTAACTTATGGCATCAGTAGCAGTTTGTTTACTCAGAATGAACGTGAAGTGCTACGCGCTAGTCTTGGGCAAATATACAACATTGAAGATAGCCGTACTCAACTGTTTGCTGCTAATGAAGAAACCACCACATCAAGCAATAGTGAATGGGTTGCTGACATTAATTGGGCGGTTGACGAAAACTGGTCACTGCGCAGTTCAATTCAATACGACACGGAACTTAACAGCACCCGCAAGAGTCAGACCGCGGTAGAGTTTCGCAAAGACGATTCGAACCTGATACAAGTGAGCCACCGCACAGCAACAAACATTTTGAATAACGATATTGAGCAGGTTGGAACACAAGCAGTTTGGTCAGCCAGTTCGCGTTGGCAAGTGGCAGCAAATGTCTTTTACGATCTCACACATGACCGTTTAAATGATGCTATGGTGGGCGTTCAATACAGCAGTTGTTGTTGGGCGTTACGAGTTAGCGCTTACCGACGCATAAACCGTGATCTTGAGCCTGCATTCAGTGCAAACCAAATTAATGGGGACACACAGTTTGACAACGGCATTAGTATACAATTTATTATCAGTGGATTAGCCTCTGATAGCAGCGGTCTAATTAACATGCTCGAGAAAAGTACGTACGGCTATCGCCGTCCTTTCTATCTCAGTAACTAGTGGTAGGTATAATGAAAAAAATTGCAATGTTCTGTTCAGCAGCCGTGCTGATTGCATCATCCTTTTTGCTGAATAATAGTGTTCAGGCTCAACAAATTTTAGATCGTGTTGTTGTCATTGTTGACGACGGCGTGGTCTTGCAAAGCCAAATTGATCACTTGGTGCGGCAAGTAAAAAATAGCCAAAGCTTTAATAACGGTAATGCCCCTACCGATGAAATTTTGGAAACCCAGGCAATTGAACGTTTGATACTGCAAGAAATTCAACTTCAGATGGCTGACCGTATGGGTATTGAGGTCGACGATAGTCAACTTGAGGAAGCCATTAACGACATTGCAAACAATCAAAACATAACTGTTGCTGAGTTACGTGAAGAAATGGTCAATAACGGTATGACCTGGGCTTCATACCGAGAAAATGTCCGGAATGAAATCGTTATTCAGCAGGTACAAAGGGCTGCGGTACGACAAAGGGTTTCAATTACACCTCAAGAAATCAATAACTTGGTCAAGCTGATTGATAACAACCAGGAAGTTCAGGAAGAGTATCGTCTGGCGCAAATATTAATCGCTGCTGATTCCGATGCCTCTCAATCCGAATTGGAACAAGCTAAAGAACGGGCTGATGCCGTGTTAAGCCTTCTTGGAAAAGGTCGCGATTTTGCCGATCTGGCGGTACGTTCATCATCGGGCTCCGCCGCATTAGAAGGTGGTGACATGGGCTGGATGACAGTGAACAGTATGCCTACATTATTTGCTGAAGCTGTCGATGGCAAAGCTGTTGGCGAAGTCGTTGGTCCTATTCGCAGTGGCATTGGCTTTCATATTCTGAAAGTTCAGGACAAACGTGGCGAACAAACTGTAGAAGTCCAGGAAGTTAAAGCTCGACACATTCTAGTAAAACCTTCGGTTATCCTGTCAGACAACAAAGCCAAAGAAATGCTCAATAACTATCGTGAGCAAATAGCTAATGGCGAGAAGACTTTCGCTGAACTTGCTCGTGAGCACTCTGCGGATCCGGGGTCAGCCTCACGTGGTGGTGATTTAGGCTGGGCACGCCCTGATAAATACGCGCCGGAGTTCAAGCAGAAGGTTGAAACCATTGAGGCGAACACCATAAGCGAGCCCTTCCGGACTCAGTTTGGCTGGCACATTGTGGAAGTAACTGAACGCAGAACTCAGGACGCCACTGAAGAAAGTAAACAAGAACAGGCTTATCAAATGCTTTTCAGCCGGAAATTCCGTGAAGAGCTGGATAACTGGCTACAAGAAAAACGTGATCAGGCCTATGTCAGAAGAGTTGCTGAGTGAGCCTACCAACACTTGTTTTTACACCGGGTGAGCCGGCAGGCATAGGCCCGGATTTGATTATAAAAATTGCACAGCAGCCCTGGCCGGCTGCTGTGATTGTCTGTGCCGACAAGAATTTATTAAAGCAGCGAGCTGAGCAGCTCAAGTTGCCCATTACTTTGCACCGCTATCGTAAAGGTGACAAGGTACCGGAACATAAGCCAGGACATTTATGGGTTGAGCATATCCCTATATGCGAAGAAGTCACTGCTGGTGAGCTATCCGTCTCTAACGGCCATTACGTCGTTGACTGTTTAAAACGAGCCTCAGATGGCAATCTATCAGGTGAGTTTGATGCAATTGTTACCGGCCCGGTGCATAAGGGTGTAATTAACCAGGCGGGCGTTGCGTTTTCAGGACACACTGAGTTTTTAGCCCACGAAGCTAACTGTAATGACGTCGTGATGATGCTGGCCACCGAAGGCTTGCGCGTCGCTTTGGTAACGACTCATATTCCTTTAGCTTACGTTGCAAAAGCTGTGACAAAAGAGCGCCTGACCAACATTTTAACGATTCTGCACAACGACCTGACCAAAAAATTTGGTGAGTCCTCCCCAAAAATCCTGGTTTGTGGTTTAAACCCTCACGCCGGAGAATCCGGACACTTAGGTCGTGAGGAGATTGAAACTATATCTCCTGTCATAGAGCACCTGAAGCAACAGGGTATGAACTTACATGGCCCCTACCCGGCGGACACCATCTTTCAACCGAAATACCTGGAAGATGCCAGTGCAGTAGTTGCTATGTATCATGACCAGGGCCTCCCCGTGCTCAAATATAAGGGCTTCGGGCAAGCAGTAAATATTACCCTGGGGCTGCCTTATATACGAACCTCAGTGGATCACGGCACAGCCCTTGAACTGGCTGGAACAGGTAAAATAAATGACGGTAGTTGCCGGTTGGCAATGAAAACCGCTATCGATATGGCAAAAGCAGCGTACTATGAGTAAAAACCAAAGTGGGAATAAGCCCCCAGGCGGAAGCAAAACCCATCTAGGCCACCGGGCACGAAAACGATTCGGTCAAAATTTTCTGAACGATGAGCACATTATTGAACAGATTGTTGATGCAATTAACCCTCAATCTGGTGAAAACCTCATTGAAATTGGCCCGGGACTAGCGGCTTTAACCGAGCCGACAGTGGATCGCGCAGGTCACCTGAAAGTCATTGAAATTGATCGTGATCTGGTTGAACGTCTTCAGCATCACCCTTTTCTAAGTCCTAAGCTTGAAGTTATACAGGGCGATGCATTGAGCATCGACTTTAGCCAGTTTGCCGAGGAAGCTCCGGCAAGAGTATTCGGTAATTTACCTTATAATATTTCGACGCCTTTGATTTTTCACCTGTTAAAGTTTGCCGAACATTTGCAGGATATGCACTTTATGTTGCAGAAAGAAGTTGTGGATCGTCTGGCTGCAGAGCCGGGCTCAAAAAGCTATGGTCGAATCAGCGTCGGCGTGCAACAAGCCTGCAGAGTAACACCTGTAGTTTCGGTGCCGCCTTCAGCTTTTACACCGCCGCCTAAAGTTGAATCTTCCGTGGTTCGTTTAGAGCCATACAGGGACAGCCCTCACCCGGTGAAAGACAAAGCTCAGCTACACAGCTTATGTTTGACAGCATTCAATCAACGCCGTAAAACAATACGTAACAACTTAAAACAGCTGGTTCCTGCAGAGCAACTCGAAGCGCTTGGCATTAACCCAGGCGCCAGACCAGAAACGTTATCGGTCGATGACTACTGCAGAATATCGG
>JBNJGQ010000067.1:0-8593 GCA_051747845.1 Pseudomonadota bacterium | reverse complement strand
ACATCGGTTAAGTCTTCCAGCCGATGTCCATGCGCGACAATAAAGCCGGGGGTCAATTCACTCACTCGCTGCTCTCCCTGTAGGGTTACTGTAAGACATCCATCCTAATCAATAGAGAATTATCTTACTAGTTATAGAGCAACTTATCGATGCGCTTATTTGGCCAGTAATTTGTCTTTGGCCTGACGGTTCGCTTTACGCATTTCTGAGAAAGCAGAGTCCTTTTTATAACGACCTTTCTCTACGTGGCGAATTATCGACACATCGTCAATGTTCAATGGTTTTCCGTGCGTACCCAGTAACCAGCGGAACGCCCGGTCCTCGTATGTTTTTACCCACCGGTCTTTCGGCTGCTGGTAGCAGTCTATCTGCTCACAATAGCCATAGCGGCGCGCTGTATCGCCATGAACTATTTGCACCGGTCCGGACGCTTTTGAAAAAGTGTGCATGCTAAAGTCTGTCTGCTCCAGACACTCTTCCACCGAAGTTTCTTTGCCGTTACACAGCACTTCATGTTCTTTGCTCAGTAAAGACGTGCGGGCAACCCGCTCCGGAAACGCCAAAATGCAGGACTCTTTGCGTAACGCCTGTTTTAAACTTGGGAAGGTGTTTTCACCAAAGAGTAAGTCGCAGTCGGTAAACCAAATCCAGTCGGCTTTGGTTTCTTTGGCGGCTTTATTACGGCCTATACCACGGCGCAGCAAATCGCCTTTGTTGAGCGCAATAAAATTCCACTCAATATTATTAACCTGTTTTGATTCATACTCTTTAATTAGAGCAACGGTGCTTTTGTCTTCCGGGCAATAAAAGCCGGTCAGCGTAACTTTAAAATCCTCTGGGCCATTATCCACCAGCGACTTCAACTGATACACAAAAAAATGCGAGTAATTCCAGCAGTGACTGACAATTTCAATATGCTCGGGTGTACTGGTCAGGTCTTCAATTTCGGTTGACTCCGGAACATCGTATAGCCAACTGGCCGGAACGGGACTGGATACCGCGAATCGCAACAGGAACTCTTTACTTTGCTGTAGCCAATTTCTTAGCGCCATTCAGTATTACCTCGTATTCGCTTTTTTTGAACGTACTATGGTATTTTCAACACAGGTTACAGAACAATTGAATACTTTGTAACCATTCTATAACGGACGAAGGGGTTAGTTGTTAAACCAATGAGTTTAATTAAAGATATTCTGGAACAATTACGTTATCGCTGGTTACGAAAGTATAAATCGCTGGCGGGCTCCAGTCTTAAACGAAACGCACAGGCGATAACTGAGCTGCAATGGCAACAGCGCGAAACCTTAATTCAGTCGGAACACGCATTGCCCGGCCAGTTGATAGTGAACCTAACCTCGTTCCCCGATCGCTTTGCGAAGCTGCACCTGACATTAAAGTCGCTATTGTTACAAACGGTAAAAGCAGACAAAGTCATTTTATGGTTGTACCAGGACGATATTGCTAAGCTTCCCCCAAGTGTCACTGTACTGCAAAAATACGGGTTAACCATTGCGCCTGTCAGTACAGACACCCGTTCTTATAAAAAGTTGATTCCGGCACTTAAAAGCTTTCCCGATGCCTTTCATGTGACCGCTGATGATGACATCTATTACCGTCCTAACTGGCTGGCAACCTTGGTCAATGCGTATACGGGTAATAACCAGGAAATTCTGTGTTGGCGGGCGCATTATCTTCGCCATACAAAGAGTGGAGAGATAAGGCCTTACAGACAATGGTACCCAAAAACAGAAGTCCGGGGCCCCGACCCCCGCCTGTTCTTTACCAGTGGCGCCGGTGTACTTTTCCCGCCGGGTTGCTTTGATAAACGCGTTACTGACCAAGAGCTGGCTTCATCGCTGGCACCTTATGCGGATGATTTATGGTGGTACTGGCTAGCCAGCCTGAATAACTGCATCATACGACGGGTGGGTAGCAACCCTAAACTGATTAACTGGAAAGGCAGTGGTGACAGTTCGCTGTGGCAGTTTAATAAGCGCGAAGATGGCGGCAATGACGCACAATTACAGAATTTAATCGCACATTTTGGTCTGCCGCCAACCCTAGAGAAGAAGTAAAAGGATCGGATAATGGAAATTTTTATTGCGGTATTTTTCTTTGCTTTTTCGACCACCATTACGCCGGGCCCCAATAATATTATGATCATGTCTTCGGGCGTGAACTATGGCATTAAGTCGAGCTTGCCGCATTTCCTGGGTATTTGTCTTGGCTTTCCGGCTATGGTGTTGGTGGTTGGTATGGGGTTTGGTTCGGTGCTGGAGCAGTTCCCGCTACTGCACCAAATGATTAAAATTGCCGGTACAGTCTATTTACTTTGGCTGGCCTGGGTAATTGGCTCACAAACCCCCAAGGCGATTGAAAAGGGTGAACGCAAACCATTAACTTTTTGGCAGGCTGTACTGTTTCAGTGGGTTAACGGCAAAGCCTGGGTTATGGCGACAGGCGCAGTGGCAGCATTTACCACAGTTGCAGGAACACTTTGGTCCGAGGTAATAGAGATAACAACGGCTTTTTTGGCAGTGGCTTTCCCCTGTGTGGGCGTTTGGCTGGTAGCGGGCGCCGGACTAAGGCAACTACTCACCAACCACACGGCACAAAGAATTTTTAATATTTCCATGGCGTTATTGCTGGTCTTTTCTGTCATACCGGTCGTACTGGATATATGGCAGTTTTATTTTAGCTAGACCCTAGACGGCAACATAAAAATAACAATTTACGCTAAACTGACGATATGGTTAACTATTAACCATACAGGCGACAAAGGTGAGTCATGGACGTAAAAACCAAGCAAGTATCTTTTGATCAACTCATCTCAGAATTGTCGACTCGCCTGATAAACAGTGAGCCTGCAGAAACCTACGAATGTATTGAAGAAGTTATTGCGGCTATTGGCGATTACACGGAAGCTGACCGTTGTTACGTATTTGAGTTTGATGACCATATAAAGCACATGACCAATACTCATGAGTGGGTTCGTGAGGGTCATCAAGCACATATAGATAATCTTCAGTCTATTAAAGCCAATGAACTGCCTTGGTTTTTTAAGGAAATGAAAGAAGGCCACGTCTGTATTGTCCATGATGTCCAGTCGCTACCGCCTGAAGCCAGTGCAGAAAAAGCAGAGTTTGACCGCGAAGACATAAAATCCGTTATTTGTATTGGTATGGTCGCCAACCAGAAGCTGCTGGGCTTTGTTGGCTGCGACATGGTGCAGAAAAAACGCCAATGGCAACCCACAGACATACGCCGCTTAAGCCTGGTTGCTGACATGATAGCCAATACCCTTGAACGCCAGCGCACCTATGCAGAACTTATCCATACCCAGCGACAACTGGAAAAAGCTAACCGTATGCTGCAGGCACAGGTGGCACAAGATGGTTTAACCGGCATTGCTAACCGTCGGGCCTTTGACGAACGTATTACCAACGAAATTCAGCGCGCATCTCGTCACAAAACACCATTAGCATTGCTGTTAATCGATATTGATCAGTTTAAGTCGTACAACGATCACTATGGCCACTTGCAGGGCGACCAGGCACTAAAATCCGTCGCTGATACCATGTTCGATCAACTACAACGCAATACCGATTTTATAGCGCGCTATGGCGGAGAAGAGTTTGTCGCGGTAATTTCAGCCACCGATGAGCAGAAAACAAAGGACAGCATTCAGCAATTACTGGAAGCCGTGCGAAATCTCAAAATAGAGCATGAACAGTCGGAGGTTGCGCCCTATCTAAGTATTAGCATTGGCGGCTACCTGCACACACCTACCGCTGAAGAGAATACCGAGGATTTAATTAGCCGGATGATTTCAAAAGCAGACTCGGCGCTTTATCGCGCCAAGTCTGATGGTCGTAACCGGGGTTACCTGGATAACTAAACTGGCTTAGGCTTTTTTCTGCTCTTCAACCCATTGGTCAACACGACGTTCCAGAATATGCAGTGGCAATGCGCCTCCACCCAGAATGGTGTCGTGGAAGCCTCGGATATCGAACTTATCGCCCAAAGCTTCTTTGGCTTCTTCACGCAGTTCCAGAATGCGGATCATGCCAATTTTATAGGCCGTTGCCTGACCCGGCATAACCAGGTAGCGACGAACTTCTGAACGCACCGCGCCTTCTGCAATTGGCGTGTGCTGCTGGAAGTACTTAACCGCTTCCTCTTCAGTCCAGCCCTTCGCGTGCATGCCGGTATCCACAACCAAACGCACGGCACGCCAAATTTCGGTGGTTAAGCGACCAAAGTCAGAATAAGGGTCTTCATAGGCGCCCATTTCTTTGGCTAACTGCTCTGAATATAAACCCCAGCCTTCGCTGTAAACCGTGAAGCCAGCCTGAGTACGAAACTCCGGTACGGACTCCAGTTCCTGAGCGATAGAAATTTGCATATGGTGACCCGGATTACCTTCATGGTAGGCAATGGCTTCCATCTCATTTTTCGGCATGGAGCTCATATCCGATAAATGCGCGTAGTAAATGCCCGGGCGTTCACCGTCAGGCGAACCAGGGTAATAGTGCTGAGCCGCACCGTCTTGTTCACGGAAAGATTCAACGCGTTTCACCACCAAATCGGCTTTTGGCAAAATACCAAAGTACTCTGGCAGCTTCTCGTTTATGTAAGCCAGATACTCGCGCGAGTCTTCCAGATACATTTCCGCGCCTTCGTCGTTGTTCGGATAAAAGAAGCGCTCGTCGGTACGGATATAATCAAAGAAGTCCTGCAAATCACCGTCAAATTCAACTTTCTCTTTAATCGCGATCATGTCATTGGTCAGGCGCTCGACTTCACTCAGGCCTATCTCATGAATTTCATCAGCGGTTAAGTCAGTCGTGGTGTAGTTGGCTAAGCGGGCGTTATAATAAGCTTCGCCGTTTTCCAGACGATGCACGCCGGTTGCGACTTCGTCAGTGTTTTCAATATCACTTTCCAAAAAGCTGATTAAGGCTTCATAACTTGGGCGGAAACGCTCCAACAGTACTTTACGAACTTCTTTTTCATATTTATCGGCTTGTTCAGCGGATATCGCGTCACTTTCCTGAAGCGTGCTGAGTTTGTTTTTAGCATCTTCAAGTAAGCTTGAGTCGCCTTCTTCATCAAACGGAGCACCTGAAGTCAGGCCTTTCGCCTCTTTAATAACCTGCTCATACGCGAACCGCGGAGCACGAACGCCGTTCTCGACTTGCTCTTTCGCGCGCTGCAATAGTTGCTCAATGGCCGTTGCACCGCCGTTAAGACGAGAAATGTAGGCTTCCATATCTTCCGCATCATCAACCCGGTGAAAGTTAATTAAAAACTGCGGTAAGAAGGTGTGCGCGCCACGCATTTGGTCAAACACGTAATCCATGCCACGGAATTCGGCATTACGCTTCGCCTGCTCGTATTGATATACCCACACGTCGTAAGACGTCTGAGCTTCAAGATTCAGGTTGTCGTAATCAAAGTTCGCTTTAAGCTCTTCAACGGTTCCTTTCAGCCACTCGAGCTGCTTTTTCTCAGCGGCAACGGTCATATCGTCAATGTCACCGTAGCGGTCTTTGCGGCCCAGAAAGGTCATTTGAATGGGGCTTTGCTGAAGTTGCTCTTCGTACTTTTCTTCAAACCACTGGTTCAAACGTTCAGTTTCAGATTGCGAGCTTTGCTCAGTCTGTTTAGGCTGCTCAGCAGCCGTTTGAGAATTTTGGCCAGAATTGTTCTCTTGCGGTTGTCCGCAGGCCGTTAATAAGCCCAAAACAGTCAGGGCAACAATGGAATAACGCATAGCAGTGTCCTTTATTCTTCTTTTGATACAGGAAGAAAAACTATAGCGTGCTTGTTACACTAATGGAAATGCTTAAATTGTAACCGACTGTTTTATGGCGAAACCCAACAAGAAAGGGCCGGTTCGCACCGTGCAGATTTCTTGTCTGCAGTGCAAAACGCCCATATTTAAGTATAGAAAGGGTGGCAAAGGCGCTTTAGTAAAGTGTTTTATTGAGCGTATTGTTGAAGACCACACCACCAAACCATGCCATTGCCCCGGTTGTGGACAGGAGTTTGCGCGCGAGACAATGATACGTGGCACCCCTGCCTACAAAATTATTGGCGGTAAAGTCCACTCAAAGTAGGTAAATCATGACAAGCTCAATAACGGTAAAAACAAAACAGGCTTACCAGCACGCTGCTGAACAGGCGAGCACTTCCCTTCTGCGCCAACCTCAACCTAGCATGGCGGATGAGCTCAAATTATTGTCAGAACAACTTCAGAGCAATGAAAAAAGAGACGTCTACGGCAGCGGGGCGCTCATTAATGATTTTGAAGACGAGGTTGCAAAGCTGCTGGGTAAACCTGCTGCTTTGTTTTTACCCACGGGAACTCTGGCGCAGCCACTGGCCTTGCGGATACATGCCGACCAACGTCAGCGTAATGGCGTAGCATTACACCCGACGTCACACTTAATGCTGCACGAACAAATGGGCTTTGAAGCCTTGTGGCAGCTTAACGGAACCACCACGGGCTTTGCCGACAAACCAATAACCCTTGATGATTTAAAGTCTGTGCAAACAGACGATCTGGCTGCGGTTTTACTCGAACTGCCCATGCGTGAAATTGGGGGCCAGTTGCCCGACTGGGACGACTTGGTTGCTCAGTCACAATGGGCGCGCCAGCACAATATCGCCATGCACTTAGACGGAGCCCGGCTCTGGCAGGTACCTAGTGCTTATGACTGTTCACTGCCTGAAGTCTGTGAGTTATTTGACTCAGTTTATGTGAGTTTTTATAAAGATCTAGGCGCTATCTCGGGGGCTATTCTGGCGGGTTCAGAGGCCTTCATAGAACAAGCCAAAATCTGGGCTCGCCGAGCCGGTGGTAATATCATTACCCAGTACCCGCAGGTTTTGTCTGCTCGTTACGGCTTAAGAGAAAACTTACCTATAATGCCGGATGCTGTGAACTACGCCAAAGCACTCGGCGACGCACTCAACGAGTTAGAAGCGCTAAAAGTAAACCCGGAAATACCGCAAGCCGCAATGTTTCATCTTCATTTTGCTCTGCCTGCCAATAAGCTCGGAGAGAAAATAACGGACTACGCCAGCAATACAGGGGTCATGCTATTACCGCTGCCAAGAGCAGAAATAAATGGTGAGGCTATTTGTGAGATTTCAATTGGAAGAAACGCCATGTCGCAACCACAAAGCTTTTGGCTGCGACACTTTAAGGCGTTTTTAGAAACACTTTAGGCTTTTAATGGTGCTCTTTGTGATCACCTTCATGGTGTTTGCTGTGCTCGCCTAACACGTGGTTCAGGGTGTCTAAGTAGCTTTTTCCAAAGCCTTTAACACGTTGTTTGTTCATTGCCTCAGAGCCTAAATGCACTTCTTCCAGCGAATTTGCCGCAACGTCCAGCTCTTTACTCAGGCGCGCTAAGGCGACTTCCAGGGTGTATGTCAACTCATGCACTTTCGCCATATCTTCCGCCGGCATGTCGCCTTCAATAATTTCCTGCAACTTCGCATTGTATTTCGTCAGGTTCATAATAGCCTGTTCTAAGTTTTCAGAAGCCTCTGGTTTAAAATGCTGGTAACGCTTCTCGTCATCATTGTCACTGGCTGTAGCGGCTACATTAAAAAGCAGTGCTGCGCCTGCTAGTATCATTGTTAAAGCTTTCATAAAAACCTCTTTAGTTGTTAATGGTTCTCATTATTGTTCAAACGGCCATTTTTTACAAGCTGAATGAATGCGAACCTGATATTCTTAGCTTGATGTATATCAAGGAGTGACGCAATGTTTTCGTGGTTTGAGCGCCGATTAAACCCTTTCCCTACGGAGGAACCCACTCAGGCTCCTACCGGCTTTTTTGCTTTCTGCTGGCATTATACGAAAGGTGCGACCCCCTTTCTTGCGATTACGGCGCTGCTTATGGCCGCGATTGCGGTAGCTGAAGTCTGGTTATTTGGCTTTTTAGGGCAGATTGTCGACTGGCTGGCGGCTCAGGACAAAGAGACCTTATTGAGCGATCAGTTCTGGCCGCTGTTAAGCATGAGCGCGCTAGTTTTGTTAGGCCTGCCTCTGCTGGTCTGGTTCCACTCCTTACTGACCCACCAGACACTGCTTGGCAACTTCCCTATGCGCATCCGCTGGCTGGGTCATCGCTACCTGATGAAGCAATCTATGAGCTACTACCAGGATGAGTTTGCCGGCCGGGTTGCCACTAAGCTGATGCAAACCTCACTTGCCCTGCGTCAGTGCATCATGACCTTTATTGAAATAGTGAACTACGTCGTCGTTTATTTTCTGGGGATGTTTGTCATTATTGGCAGTGCCGACTGGCGAATGATGCTGCCGCTGGCGTGCTGGCTCATTCTCTACGCGCTGCTGCTTCGCTTCTTTGTGCCTAAGTTGGGCAAGGTTTCTGCCGAACAAGCGGATGCTCGTTCCAACATGACCGGCCGCATAGTCGACTCTTACACCAATATACAAACCGTAAAACTGTTTTCACATTCTCAGCGTGAAGCTGCTTTCGCCCACGACGGCATGGATACCTTTTTGGGCACGGTGCACAAGCAAATGCGCCTGGTCACTCAGCTTTATGGTTTT
>JBNJGQ010000066.1:0-8921 GCA_051747845.1 Pseudomonadota bacterium | reverse complement strand
TTGCGCCCTCAATGAAACTTCACCACCAAAATAGCGACGTACGCCCTGCTCATCTTCTACGAGTAAAGCACCGTTCTCATCAATCCCACGACAGGTTCCTAAGCAAATCCTTTGTCCCATAATCAGTTTTACCGGTTTATCGACAAAACGGTCGTACTGCTGCCAACGTTGCTGGAACGCAGAAAGTCCACTCTGCCCATACTGCTGCAAAGCGCACAACACCGATGCCCTCACCTCGGCCGCGACCTTATTACGTGAAACAGGTTGTGGTAACTCAGAGTTTAGATCCGTCCATGCCTGATCAATTTTTTCTCCGACATGGTCCGGCATTCTTAAGTTAATACCAATACCGATAATGCTGTGCGCAGCACCTTCTGGAGAAGTTTCCAGATCGACCAGAATTCCGGTCACTTTCTTACCAGCAATATAAACATCGTTAGGCCACTTTACACTGACTTCAGCAATACCCAAGTTGGTAAAGCATTCCGCCAAAGCAACACCAACGGCTAGACTTAACCCCATAGCACCATGAATGCCGTCATCCAGAGGCCAGTAAATACTCAGGTAGAGGTTACTGCCAAAAGGCGAATGCCACTGCTTGCCACGTCGCCCCCGACCGGCAGTCTGAGCTTCTGCAAATAAGGAAAAACCGGCGTTTAAATTCCCTGACTTAGCAAGTTCTTTTACCTGGTCATTGCTGGAATCAACCACTGAGCGTACTTCAAACTCTGGTTCATTTCTCCATTGCGCCGGTGTTTCTCTTTCAATAGCTTGTGAGCGCAGCAACTCGATAGGCCTTGCCAGTTTGTAGCCACGCCCTGTGACAGAAAACAATTCAAGACCAAGCTCTTCCAGCTTATGAATATGCTGATTAACTGCTGCCCGGGATATTCCCAGTGACTCACCAATAGCCTGCCCGGAATGAAATTCACCATTAGCTAACAAGGTAATCAACTGATCAAGGCGCTCTGACTGTTTCATTTTTCTGCCGCCAACTGTACCAGTCCGTGCTTACCCACCAGTCGAACTTCCGGCTCCAGCTCAATTCCGCTGGCTTCTTTTACTTGTTTCATAATGTTCAGTGCCAACCGGGTAACGTCTGCTCCAGTCGCTCTGGATCGGTTAATTAACACCAGTGCCTGATTCGGATTAACCGCTGCATCGCCCTCGTTTAGACTTTTCAAACCTAAGTGTTCAATGAGCCAGCCGGCAGCCACTTTTGCCCGGCTTTCACCGACAGGGAAATAGACCATATTCGGCCATTTCTGCAACAAACTTTCCAATAGCACATTAGAAACAACAGGGTTCTTAAAAAAACTTCCTGCGTTCGGAATAACTTTAGGATCAGGTAATTTTTTCTGGCGTACTTCTATAACCTTATCGAAAATGCTTTGTGCACTCGCATTATCACTCAATTGGTTAAGCGGAGAGTAATGGGTCACAGGCCTCCAGCCTTTAGGCAAACGAAAGGTTACGGATGTTATCAACCAGCGTCCGGGATGCTGCTTAAACAGACTGTCCCGATATGCAAACTGACAGTCCTCTGTGCTCATACTAACCCAGCATTTTTGGCTGATATCCCAGGCTGTTACCTGCTCAATAAATGTCGCCACTTCCACACCATAGGCACCAACATTTTGAACAGGAGCAGCTCCCACTGAGCCTGGTATCAGTGCCAAATTTTCCATACCATCAATGTTTCGGGCACGTAAGTCGGTCACAAAATCATGCCAGTTTTCACCTGCGGCCGCGGTAACTAAAAAACTTGTACCCTGCTCTTCAATACAAACACCAAGCAGACGATTACAGACAACAGTTCCCTGAAAGTCTTCCAGAAACAAGGTGTTGCTACCCTCACCCAGCAGGTAATAGGGCTCCTCAAAAGCTAACTGCTCAACCTCATCGCTGCTGTTCAGTTCAATTAAAGTCCGGCATTTTGCCGGTAACTTAAAAGTATGTCGCTCAGCAAGCTCAATCAACTTCTGGCTCCTCCTGCCTTTCGGGTGCTGATGTACTTCAAAAATGCTTTTAATGCGGCGGGTTTAGCCGGCTTTGGTAAAAATTGCAGCCCGCTTTTTCTGGCGGCCTGTTTCACGGCGTCATCGCGCATTGCAGTGACTAACGCCGCCGGTATCTTTTGCTGCCAAATGTCTCGTAGCTCTTCGGCTAAGGTTAAACCATCACCATCACCTAACTGATAGTCCAGCAGTAGCCCTTGAGGGGCTTTATCACGAGAGTGTGCCTTGGCATAAGCCAGAGCTTTACTATAACTGTTAAAAGTCAGAGCTTCGCACTCCCATTTACTTAGCAGAGCACTTAAAGCATTCAGGTTTTCATTGTCATCATCCACCACCATAAGTTGCAGGCGATCAGACAGCGCATCTTCCTGTTGTTTTTTAGGTCGGCTGACCACTTGAGCGGCGTTGCCTAAAGGTACCCGTACTGAAAAACATGAACCTTTACCTTCAACTGACTCAACCTGAATATCGCAATTTAATTGCTCTCCCATACGTTGAGCAACACTCAACCCTAATCCGACTCCGTCTACCGTCTGGTTCTGCACGCGGTAAAATGCATCAAATACTTTGTTCTGTTGCTGCGCAGCAATACCCGGGCCGGTATCCCACACCGCAATTTGAAGTTCATCTCCTCGCTTGCGAACCCCTAATAATACACTGCCCTTTTGCGTGTATTTAATGGCATTGGATAAGAAGTTCTGCACTATACGTCGCAAATACGTCGGGTCGGTATACACTGGCCTGTCTTTATAAAAAGCTCGAAAGTCCAGTTTTCTCTGTTCAGCAAGTACAGCGTATTCCTCAACCAGAGGATCCAGAACGGAACTGAGCTGAATATGCCTGAACTGCGGTTTTAACGCCCCCTGATCCATCTTCGCTATCGATAATAAAGTCGACAAAAGATGCTCGGTTGAGCCGAGCGCCGTATCCAGCTTACCCACTAACGACAAGTTACGCTCTGAGAGTTCTTTTTCCTGAATTGCAGAGAGGTATAACCGCGCCGCATTTAGCGGCTGTAAAATATCATGACTGGCCAGAGCCAGAAAGCGGGTTTTCGAAGCATTTGCAGCCTCAGCTTCTGCTTTGGCCTTCTTTAATTCTTCTTCTACCTGACGACGCCGATCAATTTCAGCCGTCAGCTCCTGGTTAATTTCCCGAATTTCCTGCGTACGAACATCAACCCGCTGCTCAAGGTCAATATTCGCATCTTCCAGCGCCTGCTGAGTTTCGACGTGTGACGTAATATCGGTAAAACTGGTAACAAAGCCTCCGGTTGGTAACGGGTTCCCTACCATTTCAATAACCCGTCCATCCGCTCTGCGGCGGATAAAGCGATGCGCAGACCCCATTTGCATATAACGCAAACGCTTATCGACCAGCTCGTCGACCTCACCCGGGCCGCATTCACCGCGCTCTGCGTTATAACGAATGAGCATAGCAATCGGCTGACCTGGTTTAACCATGCCCTCAGGGTATTCGAATAGATCCAGGTAGCGCTTGTTCCAGGCCACCAAGCGTAACTCTGCATCGACGACACTAATACCCTGAGCCAGATTTTCAAGCGAACTGAACAGTATTGATTGCTGTGTTTGCAGTGCCTGAGTTGTGTCGTCAAAAAAGTGAACAACCTCTTCCAGATTAAGCTGCTTGTCCCTCAGGGCGGCATCAATTAACGAACGGGCTGTTGCAGAACCCAGCACACCGGCAATGGCCCTTTCGACAAAACTAATAAACGGCTTTTCTGCAACGTCTTCCAGCTTAAGTTCCGCATTTTCCGGGCGTTGATAGTACTGCATCAGTTGCTGGGCGCGCTCTGCTCCCAGGAAAGTTTTGAGCAACAACAGCATGTCTGCGTTGGTTGCGTTGTCATTCTTATTCAAGTGTAAGTCGGGGAGCGCTGCTCTTGGTTTTACAAAAGCCGTTGACTGAATTCTGTCGACTAACCGCGGTTTTGCCAACAGAGAAAAAACAATAAAACTGAAGGTATTGAGCCCCAGTGAAACAACGGTTCCCCGGGTAATAATTTCAACATCGGTGAGTTGGTTGTTCGTATACAAAGGAATTAATACCGCGATAACCCAACCCAGGGAACCCGCCAGCAGCCCGGCATAGACACCACGAGCGTGGCCTTTTCGCCAATAAAGTGCAGCCAGTAGCGCAGGCAACAATTGCAGAACCAGCGAGAACGCCAGCAAGCCAATACTGACCAGGTTGGTACGCGCAGCCCAGAAGTAGTAGCACAGAAAAGACAAAACCATCGTCACGGCAATGGCCACACGGCGGATTAACAACAACGCCCGGTCGTATTCTCTGCGTCTGTGCTTTAACGGCAAACGCGATTCGCGTTGCAGCAAAATAGGCATAATGACATCGTTGGTGATCATGGTACTCAAGGTAACAGAAGCAATAATCACCATAGCCGTTGCAGCCGAAATTCCGCCGATAAAAATAACCAGAGATAACCACAATTGATCTTTCAAAAGCGGCAGCTGCAAAGCATAAGTAGAACCGTCCAAGCTTGCCGAAAGATAAAATGTACCTGCAATTGCAATGGGAACTATGGCGGCAGCCGTTAACGCTAAATACAGCGGGAATCCCCAACGGGCAGTGCGCAGGTGTCGAACGTCGACATTGTCCACTACCGCAACGTGAAACTGCCTGGGCAAACAAAGAATTGCGCCAGCGGCCATAAAAGTCTGGACAATAAACTCAAATTCTCCAAAAGAAGCAAAAGACCACTGAGGTTTACTAATGTCGGTAAACGAACTGATTAAATCAGACTGCGCATCGCCCTGAATAAGAGACCAGGCAAATATACCGGCAGCCATCAGCGCCACCAGTTTAATCATGGACTCTACGGCAATAGCCAGAATCATACCGCTGCGATACTCGGTAACCTCAACATGCCGCGTACCAAACAACATGGCGAAGATAGCCATTAAGGCTGCAGCTCCAAGTTCTTTAATCGAGAACTCTGCCATCATGCCGCTACTTTCCGTTAATACGGCAAAGCTGATACCTACAGCCTTAAGCTGAAGCGCTATGTAAGGAATGATAGCAACGGCGGCGATGCCGGTAACCGCTACGGCGAGCCGGCGCCTTTTTCCAAAGCGGGATGAAATGAAGTCGGCAATAGAAGTGATGTTTTGTTGTTTACTAACCGAAACCAACTTTTCCAGAATTCGGATACCAAACAAAAACAGGAGAATGGGCCCCAGCAAAATAGGGAAAAATGCCCAGCCGTCGACGGCGGCATTTCCTACCGCGCCATAATACGTCCACGACGTACAATAAATTGCCAACGACATGGAATAGACAAAAGGTTTATGGCTTACTTTATTCGCCCAGGAACCAAGCCGGTCACCCCAGGTGGCAACTGCGAAAAGAAAGATCACATAAGCCAGAGAGGCAAATATCAGTAGCCAGGTCATAACTGCAGGCGTTCAGCCACCAAAACGGCCTGGGTACGACTGTAAACCCCAAGCTTGCGGAATATTGCAGTAATGTGCGCTTTAACAGTTGCTTCAGTTATTCCCAGTTGATAGGCAATCTGTTTATTAAGCAGGCCCTCGTGAAGGAAATGTAACACTCGGTATTGCTGCGGGGTCAGTTCTGCAACCTTACGCGCCAGCTCCTGATCTTCATCTGAAATAACATCCAGCCGCTCACGGGTTTCTTTGGGAACCCAGGTCTCACCCTGTAAAATGGTGTCTATGGCTTCTGCTATTTCAGCAGAGGGTAATGACTTTGGAATAAAACCCAAAGCACCAAAACCAATGCACTTAGCAACAATTGACGAGTCTTCACTACCAGAAATAATAGCTACAGGTAAAAGAGGGTAATCTTCTCTTACACGAATAAGACCATACAAATCACCACTACCCGGCATATGTAAATCCAGCAGGAGCAAATCGACGTCGTCGTCTTTATTTAACGCCGCCAGAGTTGAGTCTAAGTCTTCTGCTTCGCGTAGAGTAAGTTCAGAAAAGTGATTCGCGAGAGCGCCTTGCAGCGCCTCGCGAAACAATGGGTGGTCATCTGCGATTAAAAATTTCGCCATGAGATTCCAAATTAAGTGACATTATTTATTCATTCTATTTTCTATCAATGAATCTACCACACTTGGATCGGCAAGCGTAGAGGTGTCACCCAGGTTTTCATGTTCATTAGCGGCAATCTTACGCAGAATACGACGCATGATCTTACCAGAACGAGTTTTAGGCAAACCTGTGGTCCAGTGAATCAGATCAGGCGTTGCGATTGGGCTTAACTCAGAGCGAACCCAGTTACGAACTTCTTTGGTCAATTCATCGGTTACCTCAACACCCTCAACTGGTGTCACGTAAACATAGATACCCTGACCTTTTAAGTCATGTGGATAGCCAACAACTGCCGCTTCCGCCACAAACTTATGTGCCACCAACGCGCTTTCAATTTCAGCCGTACCTAAGCGGTGTCCCGACACGTTTAGAACGTCATCCATACGACCAGTTATCCAGTAGTAACCATCGGCGTCACGACGTGCGCCGTCACCGCTAAAGTACATATTCTTAAAAGTAGAGAAATAGGTTTGCTCAAAGCGTTCGTGGTCACCCCAAAGCGTGCGCATTTGTCCCGGCCAGGAGTCTTTGATAACCAGACCGCCTTCCGCTTCGCCTTCCTGGATGTTGCCTTCGCTGTCAACCAATGCCGGTTGAATACCGAAGAAAGGACGTGTTGCAGAACCCGGTTTCAAATCGGTCGCGCCTGGCAGTGGCGTAATTAAAATACCGCCATTTTCCGTCTGCCACCAGGTATCCATAATTGGGCATTTATCGTTACCAATAGCACGGTGATACCATTCCCACGCTTCCGGGTTAATCGGCTCACCAACACTACCCAAAATACGTAAGCTTTCGCGGGTTGAGGTTTTGGCTGCCTCATCACCTTTTGCCATTAACGCGCGGATAGCCGTTGGTGCCGTATAAAGAATATTGACCTTGTGCTTATCGACAATTTCGCCAATACGACCAACACCCGGGTAGGTGGGAACACCTTCGAACATCAGGGTCGTTGCGCCATTCGCCAATGGTCCGTAAACAATATAAGAATGCCCGGTTATCCAGCCAACATCCGCGGCACACCAGTAGACTTCGTCTTCCTGATAGTCAAAAACATACTCGTGGGTCATGGATGCGTACACCATATAACCGCCGGTGGTATGCACCACACCCTTAGGTTTACCGGTTGAGCCCGAAGTATAAAGAATGAATAGCGGGTCTTCGGCGTTCATCACTTCTGCCTGACACTCGTCGCTGACGTTGCCAACCAGTTCATGCCACCAAACATCACGGCCTTCAGTCCATTCGACATCACCCTCGGTTACACGGCAAACAATGCTGTGCTCGAGCGTTGGACAGGCATCGTCCGCAATGGCTTTATCTACGTTGGCTTTCAGACCAATAGTACTGCCGCCACGGCGACCTTCGTCAGCCGTAATAATGGCTTTTGCCTGGCAGTCGTTAATACGGTCGGCAATGGCGTTTGGTGAGAAGCCACCAAAGATAACCGAGTGAACCGCACCAATGCGTGCACAAGCCAACATGGCATAAGCCGCTTCCGGCACCATTGGCATGTAAATAGCGACACGATCACCTTTACCAATACCTAATTTTTTCAGGCCATTAGCAAAACGGGATACCTCTTTATGTAGCTCGCGGTAGGTGATGTGTTTGTCTACACTAGGGTCGTCGCCTTCCCAGATAATTGCAGTTTTATCGGCTTTATCAGCAAGGTGACGGTCGACACAGTTGTAACAGGCGTTTAAAGTGCCGTCTTCGTACCATTTAACACTGACTTTACCCGGTTCGAAACTGGTATTTTTAACTTTGGTGTAAGGTGTGAACCAAGTAATTCGCTGTCCGTGTTCACTCCAGAAACCTTCAGGATCGTCTACTGACTGTTGGTACAGTTTCTTATAACCGTCATTATCGATTTTAGCTTTTGCTTTGATATGTTCAGGAACTGAATACAGTTGCGACATTACCTCTTCCTCCTTATTCGCAAGATGGTATCTGTTGTACGTTTTAAAGGGCTTAAACACTATTAGACCATAGTCTAGATTGATAAAAATTGACCAGTTAACGAGAATTAACAGCGTTTATCTTTGGCATAACAATAAAATGCACGATCAAAACGAACACTTGGCTGACAGGGGAGAACACCATGGCTAAAGCAAGTATCGCAAAGAAATTCACAGTATCGGCAGCAAGCGCTGCAGTACTCGGTGTTATGAGCTTAGGCGCTCAGGCTAACGAAACTGACATCGATTTTGGTGGTTTTGTTAAACTCGACATGATGGTATCGGACTATACCGATGGTCAGGCACCTTCAAGTGGCAGTATCGCCCGGCAACAGTATATTCCAAGCCTCACCCCTGTGGGTGGTGAAGGCGACGACATGGTCACCGATTTTCACGCGCGCCAGTCACGTTTCTTCCTGACCACCGATACTGACCTGGATAATGGTGAAACATTAACCGGCCATATCGAAATGGACTTTATGTTGACCCCTGACGGCGACCAACGTATTTCAAACTCTTATAATCCGCGTCTGCGTCACGCATTTTTGAAATATGGAAAATGGACTTTTGGTCAAACCTGGTCTAACTTCCAGGACCTCAATATTCTGGCTGAATCCGTCGACTTCATCGGCATCACCGATGGCATTATCTTCAACCGCCAGGCACAAATTCGCTACACCTCCGGTGGCTTTAGCGCCTCAATTGAAAACCCTGAAACAACCGTAACACCGGTTGGCGGCGGCCGTATTATCTCCAGTGACGGTTTTGCGCCGGACGTGACCTTTAAGTATACCGGTAAAACAGACAATCTTACCTGGCAGGCTTCGGCACTTTTACGTCAA
>JBNJGQ010000065.1:0-8992 GCA_051747845.1 Pseudomonadota bacterium | reverse complement strand
ACAAGCTGATAAGACTATTAGTACTTTAATTTTATAAAAAATAAGCGTCATTTAAACTACTCTTTTCTATGGTTTTGAATCGTTAGTTTTTTTCGTACTATGTCCTTGAGACTTTAGTTGCAGTGAAAATAGCATCGCTGCTATTAGCATCGGTATGAAGAAAGTCCCTAGCAATGCCTGGAAAGCGGCTAATAAGCGCAAGCTTTCAGTGGGCTGAAAGTCTCCATAACCTAACGTAGTCCATGTAACTACTGAAAAATAAAGGGCGTCAACAGGGCTAAATGAGATTTCTTGTTCGTATAAAATCCCAGCTCTTTGATAAAGAGTGGCAAACGAAAAAATAGTTACATAGATGGTTAAAAACATCTTGCTAAGTTGGATCCCGACTTTGTATTCGCGATACTTTTTAAAGATATTCCAAAGTGAAGTGATGAATACTGTAGAGATAAAAAAAATAGTGACCCACAGGTTTATTTCAGCATCAGAGGCGAATAGTAATGCAGTATAAGTAATGGGAACAAAAACAAAAATAATAACCATCCACGCTATACCTAGATACTTTAATATTCTATTTAGCATTTTTATGACCTATAGCATTCCAACAAAAAAACTCCGAGTAATATGACCATGGTTCGTGCATAAAGTGATTAAGAAAAAATGGCGCTTCACCGAGTAAGCCAACTCACTTTTCAAAGCAACCAATCAATGGGTAACAACGAAAAAAATCCGGCCGAAAACCTTTGAAACCAGGTTGTTCCTGGCTCTGTATCGTATCGGCGATGATGGCTGCCGTTTTGCTCAAGCCAGTATAGCGAACCGGATGGAGCTAAGCGCACTTCATAGGCGCTGTAAGGGACTTCTTCGATAAAGACATCTGCCATCGTTGATGCTATTTCGGGGCTCTCAATAACAAAGCCTAGCTCAGTATTGAGCCTTGCTGAGCGAGGGTCAAAGTTAAATGAGCCAACAAAAACACGTTGTCCGTCAACGGCAAATGTTTTTGCATGAAGGCTGCTTGCTGAACTGGAGAAACTTGTTTCGACAGATTCATAGATAGTGGTATCGGTGCCAACAGTACCTGGGCGCATCTCAAATAAGCGTATATCAGCTTCTAAGAGACGTTTCCTCCACTTTGCGTATCCCGAGTGCACAACGGCAACATCGGTAGCGGCAAAGGAATTTGTTAACACACTAATACTCACTCCGTTTTCTGCAATGCTCTCTAGCGCTTTCACTCCTGACAGGGTTGGTACGAAATAGGGAGAAACCAGTAATAATTGCTTTTTAGGTTGACCAATTATCTTCCGGAGTGCGTGAACGATGAGTTGATCCGGCTCCGCTTTACCTAAGGCTTTAAGCGGGCTATCACTCACTATTTGAGTTTCAGCCCAAATAATTGAATCGTTATCCAATAATTCACTGAGATTGGATGGTTGATCAATATTAGTTTGATGAATAAATAAAGGGGAGTCTGATGGCGTCGTTGATTGAGAAATAAGTTCATAGGGGTAAGCTGAGTCACTGTTCCAAAAAGCGTCAAAATCGCTGGATACTTTCGCAACTACATCTCCTATCGCAAGAACATCCAGATCAGCAAAAAGAATACCATCAGAGCGGTAAAAATAGTCATCACCTATGTTTCTTCCCCCGACTATCGTAGCTTGATTGTCCACAGTAAGAGACTTGTTGTGCATGCGTCTGTTTGCTCGTGGGAAGTCCGTTATAAACCCTAGTACTCGAGAGCTTCTGGGGAGAAATGGGTTAAATAATCGCACTTCTATACTAGGATGACCGTTTAGCCTTTGTAAGGACTCGTCAATATCCCGGGAGTGAAGATCGTCCAATAACAACCTAACCTTTACACCACGATTAGCAGCTTGGAAAATGGCTTTAGTTAAACGTTGTCCAGACTTATCGTCACGCCAGATATAATATTGAATGTCCAGTGCAACTTGTGCATTGTTGATTAATATCAGCCTGGCATCTAAGGACGGCTCTGCTTCGGCTAAAGGTATTATACCGGTACTTTCGGGGGAGTTTCGAAGTACCGGAGATAAGAACTGACCAAGCCGAGTGCTTTGAGTTTTTGAAACTGACACAGAGTAGCTTGGCGTTCGCTGTTCTAAGTCGGGAAGACTGCTGCAGGCGATACAGCTAGAACAAATAATGACCGTTAAAACGATATGGTGTAAGCGCATAGTGAAGCCAAGTTTAATTGGCTTTCTCCCTTCTTTGGCCGTCCCAGGCAAGCATTGCCGGAGTTAATAGAAGAGTAATAAATGTCGCAACTAGCAGTCCGCCAACCAGTGCTGTAGATAACTGGATCCAGTATTGTCCTGAAGGCGCCCCAATAAAAATATCCCGCTCAAAAAAGTCGACGGTTAACCCCAACACCATAGGTAACAATCCGACTATCGTCGTTGTCGCGGTGAGAAGTACCGGGCTTAAACGTTGCATTGCTGCTTTTACCGCAGCTTCCATCGGAGATAATCCATCCGAGCGGTACTCGTTATATGCGTCAATTAGAACGATATTATTGTTCACTACAATACCCGCCAGAGCCATAATGCCGATTCCGCTCATTACTACAGAAAAGGGCTCTTGCCGCACGAGTAATGCAAGCAGCACGCCAGCTAAAGAGAATACAATAGCGGATAGCACTAAAGCACTCTGGAAGAAGCTATTCAACTGTAATAGTAGGACGAACAGCATTAAGAAAATGGCTAAGGCAAATGCCAGTAATAAAAAGCTCATGGCTTCATTTTGGTCGTCAAGCTCTCCGGTAAAATCAAATTCCACACCTTTGGCAAAATCACTCTTCTTGATCTTCTGTCGCAACGTTTCCGTTGCTTCGCCAACAGTCACTCCAGGAACAAGACCTGATTCAATTGTTTGTACGTTGCGTGAATTCACACGAGTGATAATAGTTGGGCTTAAACTGGGCGATAACTGGACAAAATTCTCTATAGGCATGAGACCTCTGCTTGCTGGAATGCGCAAATTAGCGAGATCTGCCATTGAGCGCTCTTCCCAAGGATAGCGTATACGAATATCGACTTGCTCTGGTGCCGACTCAGGCAAATAAGTGCCAACTAAGACACCATCGGTCAATAGACGTGCTAAGGTACCTAAGGTCGCGACATCGACGCCATACTCAGCAGCTTTTTCACGGTCCACATCAATTTTTATCTGTGGCTTAGGGGTCGCTATGTCACTGGACGTATCAATAAAATCATCTGATTCTTTCATTATCTCGAGTAACTTACCCACGGCTTCAGGCAATAAGCTCCGATCTTTCGCTGACACTTCTATAGAGACGGGACGAGCAGAGGACGGACCGCTTTGTTGTTTTTCAATCTTTAGTGCTATCCCGGGTAAGTTGTCTGTTTTAGCGCGAATACGCTGTATGATTTTTGCGGCAGAATCACGCTCCTGCCAATCCAGCAAATCAATTTGTAGTGTACCAATAATTTCTGAGTCCAGGTTGGCTTTCAGCCTTTCCTCAACTGACCCGATGGTACGAGAATAAATGCGTTCAATGCCCGCGACCGGCTCAACGGCCTTATCGACGAGCTTAACCAGATTATCAGCTTCACTTACTGATAAATTACCATCGGCTTGAACTTGTATTTGTATACGATCGGCCTCGATGTCAGGGAAAAAGTTTACGCCTTGCCCGAGCTTGCTGTAGAGGAAAAATGAAAGTAATAAGACAAACAGGCTGACCAGCAAAGCAAGTAACGGCTTACCCACCATATAGCTAACCAAAGACTGGAGTTTTGAGCTTTTGTCTGCTGTTTTTTTTGATTGTGAGGTCACTGATACTTTGCTTTTTACTGAGGACCCAATTATCGGAACGAAAACCAGTGCCATGAGCAAAGACATGAGCAGTGTTATGATAACAGTGGCGGGCAGATAAAACATAAATTGCCCGGCCATACCAGGCCAAAAGAGCAGTGGTATAAATACGGCGAGGGTGGTCATTGTCGACGCAATAATAGGCCACGCCATGCGTTGGGAAGCTGCCAGATAGGCTTGTAATCGGTCTTGTCCTTGTCGACGATAGCGCTCCGCAAGGTCGACCACGACAATGGCACCATCCACTAACATACCAATGACTAAAATGAGTGCGAACAGCACCACGATGTTCAGTGTAATACCCAGCAGTTGCAGCGTTAGAATGCCGCCAAGAAATGAGCCTGGAATCGCAAGAGCAACGAGCAGGGAAGCTTTGACGCCCAAAGCCACCACGACAGTTAGTATGACGAGAATAATGGCGAGTATGACATTGTTTTCAAGGTCGCCCAGAAATTGCTTAACATCGTCGGCCTGGTTTTGCATATAAGCGACATTAACGGTTGCAGGCCAGTCGGTGCGCTCCTGTTCGACCATTTGGGTTACACGATCGACAACGTCAATCACATTAGCGCTGCTCAGTTTTTTAATATCAAGTGCTATCGACGGTTGACCATCAATACGGGCGTAACTGACGGGATCTTTAAAGGTGCGTCGAACTTCAGCGACATCGCTTACCCGTACGACATTATTGGGCGTAGTTTTTACCGGCATCTCGAGTACATCGACAATGTTCTCAATGGTGCCAGGGATGGCGACGCTAATGCGTCCTGCCCCGGTATCCATTGCACCCGCCGTAACCAGAAGGTTGTTATTACTAATAGCCTGCGACACCTCCGCTAATGAAATGTTGTAAGACTGCATAGCTAATGGTTCAATGATGATCTCTAACAGATCTTCACGATCACCGGACATATCGACTTCGAGTACGCCATTAAGCGTTTCAAGTTTATCCTCTAAGTTACGTGCCAGTTGGATTAAGTCCCGTTCGGGAATATTGCCTGAGAGCGCGACCGTTAAAATGGGGAATAAAGACAGATCAACTTCTTGCACCGTGGGCTGCTCAGCATCGGATGGTAAATCTTGCTCTGCTTTTTCAGTTTCATCTTTGACATCACGCAATGCTTTTTCATTGTCGAAGCCTGCGGCAAACTCCAGTTGCAACATGGCAAAGCCTTCACCGGCTTGAGCGGTTAAAGTATCTAAACCGTCGATGCTTTGTAATTTTCGCTCAAGCGGCTCGACCAATAAGCGTGCGCTGTCTTCGGTTGAAATGCCGGGGTAGCTTACGGTGACGGTGAATACCGGAATGTCGATTTCGGGTGCTGCTTCTTTGGGAATTGTGGCGTAGGCGATGCTGCCCATTATAAACAACACAGCGAGTAACAGTATCGCTGCGCGATTGCGTGAGAAAGCGGCGGCAATAAAGGCTTTCATTATAATTCCTCGCCTTTGTCATAATCAGCAGGTACGGGTTTGGGGGTAACTTTTTGACCGGCGGTCAACGAACTATGGCTAATGATGACTAAACGCGTTTCGTCATCCAGCCCGCTGACCCATAAGGCATTAACGTCTGCCCGCTCCACAGTAACTGGAGAAAAACGTGTTTCGTTATTGTCATTAATGGTTAAAACACCCATGCGTCCAGCCGCATCTATTTTGATTTGGGCCGCAGAAATTTTGTGTGCTTTAACGTTGTTGGTTTCAATAGTGACTTCGGCACTCATACCGGAAGGGATAGGGTCGTTCTGGTTTGGGATGGTTATTTCAACGCGAAATGTCCGGGTCTGCGGATCGGCAATAGGAGCGATAAAACTGACCTGTCCCTGACGATCAGTACCACCGATAAGTTTGACCGTCGCGGGCATGTTGAGTTTGAGCCTGTGAATTTGACTTTGTTGTACGTTAATAATGGCGATTAAAGGGTCGTTATCGATAAGCTCTAGTACTTGGTTGCCGGCTGACACATAAGCACCTTGCTCAATAAAGCGTTGATTGATAACGCCGCTGACCGGTGCTGTCAATTCAGTATTTTCAATATCGAAGGTAATACGGCGAAGCTGTGCTCGTGCTGCTTCTAGTTGTGCTTCCAACGCCTGGAGTTGAGACTGGGACGACAAATTTTGTTCGATGAGCTTTTTCGTCGCATTGAAGTCGCTTTGTGCTTTTTTTACTTGAGCTTCTGCCTGAGTGCGTTGAACTTCGCGATCATCAATAGAAAGTTTTGCAATGACATCACCTTGGTTAACCTCAGCACCGCTGTCGGCAATCATCTCGAGCATGCCGTCAGTACGTGCTCGAATATTAAGTTGCTGATTTGGTCTAATTTCGCCGTTTAGTGTCAACTCGCGAGCCACAAGCTGGGCTTGACTATTTCTTACTGCAACTGACGGTAAATTGCTCTTAGTTGCGTTTGTCTTTTCGGTATCGCCTCTGAAGATGAAACCACTGGCTATCCACAAGAAAACCAAGGTTACGATGGCAATAAATACGGCTGTAGAGCTACTGATTCGGCCTTGCTGCTTGTGCAGTGAGCCACGTGATGATGAGGTCATTGATGTTGCACCTAAATTATTTAAATGTTTTCGTCAAACGTCAATTTTTCTGACTATTGAGCATGGCTTAGCGTTCGGATTTCAACTCCAACAGCAACTTTTTCACGCTTTCATCGTAGAGTGTATTAAACCTTTCCAGCTCAGTAATTTTCTCCTGAGCTTTAGAATTCTTAATACTTGCTTTGGCTTCCGTTATTATCTTTTTCGCTTCTTCATGCTGTTTTATCTTTAATTCCAGCAGCGAATCATAAGGGTTGGTACGCATTACAAAATGGTTTTGGCGCTTACCAGGCAGCGCTCTGCGTTCGACCAGCTGAAGCATTTCCAAAAAGCGAATATTGGTGCTGACACTTCCTTTACTTATTTCAAGTAAGCTCATGAGATCGGCTGTATTTAGTGGGGCATCAGATATGATAAGAGCCGCAATTATTTGCCCGGCAATGCGAGAAAGACCATAGCCCTGAGTGTGCATGCCCATATCGGTAATAAACTGTAATTCTGCTTCGGTAAGCTTATTCATAGTAAAAACTTGTTAATTTGGATAATTTAAGGCTAAGCTGTTTAGCCTGTTCAGTCAAGACTGAACAGGCTAAATAAACTTTTTCAAGAGATATGAGAGTGATGATTAACCGGTTTTTAGTATTTTCAATTCTTAACCTAACGTTGTTCGTGATACCTATTTGTCATGGTGAGCAACTTAATGCATATGAACTCTGTATTCTAGAGCGAGTAAAGGGCTCGGGTTCTACTGATACTGCTGAAACTATAAAAAAGGAGTGTCGTAAACATGTTGAAAATGAAAAAAAACAGAAGTTATCAAGTGTCGATATTCCAATAAAAGAAAGTGGCGTATTAACTCAGCGTTTAAGAAAAGAACAGCAGACGGAGTTTGAGCCTTATGTTATTACTCCCCATCGCAGAAACTATATTCAACCCATGCTTACTACAAATGACATCAACCACGAGCAATACGCTCAAATTGAAGGTTATGAACGGCATCTGGAAGATTATGAAGCTAAGTTTCAATTGAGTTTAAAAGTCCCCTTAAGCAAATCTAGTCTGCTATTTGAAGAAGACAAACTATATTTTGGTTTTACCATTCAGTCATGGTGGCAGATCTACTCTGACGGCATATCCAAGCCGTTTCGGGAAACGAACTATATGCCGGAAATAGTGTATGCCATTAAGACCGACTGGGAGCCTTTTAACGCTAATACCGGTGTTATTTTTGGCGCAGAGCATTTGTCAAACGGTCGGAGCCAGTTACTGTCTCGTAGCTGGAATCGCCTGTATACACAGTTTGTGGTTGAAAAAGGGAGCTGGGTATTTTCGCTTAAACCGTGGGTTCGGTTGCAAGAGGACGCTAAAGAAAATCCAATAGCATCACGAGGCGACGATAACCCGAATATAGAAGATTATGTCGGAAACTATGAGTTTTCGGCTGGGTATAATGATGGTCAATTTGAATACGGCTTTAGATTAAATCACGCGATTGAGACTGGTCGAGGCTCCGCAGAAGTAAGTTTTTCATTCCCTTTGTGGGGTAAGTTTTATGGGTACGCGAGCGTTTTCACTGGCTATGGTGAGAGTTTAATTGACTATAATCATAAGCAAACACGGTTTGGCTTGGGAATAGCTTTAAATAACCTTTTGTAGTGCGTGGACGAAATTCGTCCACTTAAAATCGGCTATCAAGTTGTACGTTTTATCAGGCCTTTACCACTGCCTTTAGCGCGCTTATTCACACAAGTTAATTACTCATGAAACTATCGCAGCTGTTAATAGCTCCTTTGGAGTTTTTATACTGGTGGTGTTCCTAGGCTTCGAAAGTGGTGTACCAGCACAGATATTAATACCTGATGTTTGGCACCGATAGACCACGCTTTTCATCAATACGGTCCATCATCCATTCATCAATCTCCGAGTCTACCCAGGCGACGTTCCTACCCAGGATATGAACAGGCTTGGGGAATTTGCTTTCACCAATCAGTTTGTAAATTGAGGTGCGTCCCAGCCCGACGCGCTCTTGAACCTCGTTTAACCTTAGAAACCTCATGTGCTCCTCCTTCTTTTGTGTCATAGCATTAGTAAGAATTGAGATGAATGAGTACGAACAATAGACCACAAAAACTGCGGTCACGATGGAGCGTAGGCGCTGCCACTAACCCAGCTCCCACACCCAACAGGCACGCAAAGGCGCACCTGTCAGGTGTTGTTATGCAAGTTAAGGGTATGTTGGGGACTAGACGTTGAATGTGATGTCAGTGGCTATATGCGCTGCTATTTGAGCCGTTATGTGGTTTGAGTCATCGCATTCGTTGGTTTCATGTGCATCGCTAATTACCTGCCGCTTGGTCTCTCCTACGTACTTCCCATGTGCATGAGGGCTGATACCTAATAGGTTCGATTTGATAACACGGTGAATGATACCGGCGTCCTGTCGTTGAATAGCCTTTAGCAGCTCAGGCCGGACGACTTTGGGGATGTTTTGCCCTTGAGCTCTGAGGTAGACTGTTATCAGCTTGCCGATAAGTAGCGCCAGCTCCACCAATTCCATAAAAGGGGATGTCTCACGACATCCC
>JBNJGQ010000064.1:2549-9054 GCA_051747845.1 Pseudomonadota bacterium | reverse complement strand
ATGGGGACTAGGCTTTAGTCTTCCGCTCGATTTTTCACAGTCACTGAATGCTAGTGAACTTGTTGCGTTGCAACAGCAACAAAGCGAGCTTAACCAGTCGCTCCGGCAGACTCAAATCCGCCTTGAACTCGACATGGCTAACGCGCAAAGCCAGTTAGAGCAATTGAAACAAAAGCACCAAAGTGACCGTCAAAACGCCGAGTTAAGCCACAACGCCATTGAGCAGCTCGACAACCTATATCAACAAGGTCAAATTGACACTCGCTTGTATATCGAGAGATTACTCGAGCAGTTGTCCTATCAGCAAGCGGCGCAGCTAAGCCAGATAGAGCTACAGCTGGCAAATGCCTTATTAAACCAAGCACAGGGAATGACTTTATGAAACGCTGTAACCTATCTCGTCTCGCCGCTACTCTTAGTCCCATAGTGAGTGTCATAGCACTTGCTTTGTCAGGGCTTGCGACAACAACGACTGTGTTAGCGGCGCAATCAATTTCTGTCGAGCAGGTAAGTAACTACGATTTACGCCCGCAAGCGGCAGTGAATGTAGATAACGTAGCTTTTGCACCGGTCACAGGAAGTTACCAGACGACCCCAGGCAGTGTTTTAACTCTGCCCAACCCGTTTGAAAACGCAGCAGTAGACTATCAAGTTGTTGATGGGCAGGCGGTGGAATCCGGTACCCTTATTGCGCAACTACATGGCCCCTCGGTAGAACACTTTTTTCACCGTGTTGAAACGCTACAAGAACAGTACGATGTTGCCGCTAAGCAATATCAGAGCAAAAAGAAGTTATACCAAAACAATGCCATTGCCGCTGATGAATGGCAGCAGTTTCTAACGCAATACATTAGCCTGAGTGACACCTTGCACGAAGTTAACGTGGTCCTGCGGCGGGTAAAACAAACCGCTGAGCAGTCTGCACAACTGATCGCAACAGAGCCAGGAGTGTGGCGGACCAGCAGTAATGGGCAACAGCTGGGTACGCTAATCGCTCATGCGCGTTTAGCCATAGTTGCAGAGGTACCGATAGCACAGGCAAAACGTATCTCGGGTTTAAACATTAATGGTCAAAAGCTGGGGGTAAGCCAACGCGAACAAACCGTGCGTAATGGCTTTGTACGAATTTGGAGTGAGCCACCACAGGACACTAATTGGACCATCGGCCAACGTGTCAACGTCGTACCCCAGGCAACAATAGAAGATGCCTATCTTCTGCCGGCCAGTGCCATTGCCACACTGCAGGACCAACCCGTTATCTTTAGCATAGAAAATGCGACAATTAACGCTGTGCCTATCGAACTATTAAGCTTAAGCGGCGAGCATTACTTTGTACAATCAACGACACCTCTGAACATCATCGCAACGCATTCTGTCGCAGCACTTAAGGTTATCGCAGAAGACGAGGAGGCGCAGTAATGATTAGCCGCATACTGAGCTTTTCGCTAAAAAATCGTCTGTTCGTTTTTATTGCTTTTCTGCTGTTAATAGCGGCCGGTATCCAGTCGCTTAGGCAACTACCGGTGGATGCTTTCCCAGAGATTTCACCTACTCAGGTTAACGTCATCTTACGCGCCCCCGGTATGGCTGCCGAACGGGTAGAAAACCAGGTAACTCACCCGTTAGAAACCGAATTGTTGGGTATACCGAATCAAACCATTCTGCGGTCAACCACCAAGTACGGTATTACCTCGATAACTCTCGACTTTGAAGAAGGCACCGATATTTATTGGGCGCGCCAACAAGTTGCGGAAAAACTCGCTGCCGTCAGTAAAGACCTGCCGGACGGTATTCAGGGCGGTATGGCACCGATGAGCACGCCATTAAGCGAAATGTTTATGTTCACGGTAGAAAACCCCGGCATGAACCTGGAGCAAAAGCGTCACCTGCTAGATTGGGTGATTCGACCGACATTACGCACGGTTGAAGGGGTAGCAGATGTCACTAATTTAGGCGGGAAAGTCAGAACCTTTCAGTTTACCCCGTCGGCGTCAAAATTAAGTGATGCTGGCATTTCGCTACAAGCTATTAAGGATGCATTGGCTGATGCCAACCAAGTCGGTAATTTAGGTCGCATCACCCAAGGTACCGAAACTTTTAGCGCACGGGTTACCGGACGTATTGTCGCGCTTGACGATCTGGCGGCCATTAGCGTGACGAATAAACACCAGCAAGTGTATCGACTAGACCAACTGGGTGATGTTGCGCTCAGTTACCTACCGCGCTTTGGCGCGATTACCAAGGATGGCGAAGAAGCTGTCGAAGGCCTGGTGGTCGGCTTAAAAGGGGCTAATGCCGCGGCGGTGGTTGAAGCGGTTGAGCAAAAACTGGCACAAATACAGCCTAGCCTGCCAAAAGACACTGACATCAACGTGTTCTATAACCGTAAAGGCCTTATTGACACTGCCATAGCTGGAATCTCTGATGCGCTGATGCAGTCCATCGTGTTAGTTATAGCGGTACTGGTGTTCTTTCTACGTAACGTTCGTGCGTCGATTTTGGTCTCGTTATCGATCCCCGTGGCGGCGCTGATCACCTTTATTTGCCTGCAATTACTCGGCTTATCGGCGAACTTGATGAGTTTAGGCGGGTTAGTTATTGCTATCGGTATGATTGTCGACTCGTCGGTAGTGATCACCGAAAAAATCGAGACCGAGTTAAACTCGCAAAAACAGTTGCCCTTGCTGCACAAAATTTATCGCGCTAGCCTGGCCGTGGCGCCGTCTGTGGTTAGCGGCACTGTGATCATTATATTGGTGTTTTTACCCCTGCTCACGCTGACTGGCCTGGAAGGTAAGTTATTCTCACCGGTCGCCTTGACCATTGTTATCGCAATCACCGCCGCTTTAGTGACTTCGCTGACGCTAATCCCTGCTTTAGGCTCGCTGCTAATGCGACCCAAAGCTCGCCGCAATAAATCGCTTGAACGTATGCAAGCGCGCTATCAGCGTGTATTATCCGGCGCAATTAAACGTCGAAGTGCCACACTGATGGGGTTTGCCGCAGTGCTCGCCTTAAGTGTAGTCAGTTTTATCATGGTCGGTAAAATCTTTATGCCCACCATGGATGAAGGCGACATTATCGTGCAACTGGAAAAGTCACCGACCATTTCTTTACAAGAATCGATAGAACTGGATACACAAGTTGAGCGTGAACTACTCGCTAAGATCCCGGAGATCAAGCAAATCGTTGCCCGCACCGGCTCAGATGAACTCGGTTTAGACCCCATGGGTTTAAACGAAACCGATGTTTTCATGGAGCTTAACCCTAAAGACAGCTGGCGTTTTGATAGCAAACAAGAGCTGATTGATGCTATTCGTGAAGTGGTTTCAGGCTATCCCGGCATGAACGTTAACGTTACCCAACCCATTCAAATGCGCATTTCTGAGATGCTAACCGGCAGTAGTGGCGACGTCTCTATTAAGGTGTTTGGTGATGACATGAACACTCTTGCCAATGTCACCGATAGGGTGGTTGAGCAAGCCAGGCAAGTGCAAGGCGCGGTCGACGTTCAGGCAAGCGTGATTACCGGCGCACGCTTTTTAAGTATTGTCCCGAATATGCAGCAACTGCGCTTTTATGGCGTCACGAAACAAAACTTTAGTGAATTTATTCTTTCACAACTCAGCGGTTTTCCGGTCAGCGAAGCCGTGGATGGACGTATTCGCACACCGATCGTGATGGGGTCGCAAAAGTCTGCGGGTAATTATCACTCGGTCAGCAACATTGAGTCCTTACCAATTGTAACTGAAAACGGCGAAACCGTCGCACTGCAGCAACTTGCTGAGATCACCTTCGAGCATGGCCCAGCCATTATCGAGCGTGAAAACTCTAACCGTTACGCGTTAATCACCAGCAATGTTGAGAACCGCGATGTCGTTGGTTTTGTTAACGAGCTACAGCAACGTGTCAGCGCCAATGTAAACCTGGACCCCGGCTATTTTATTGAGTACGGCGGTGAGTTCGAAAACCAGGCTCGGGCCAGTGCCAATTTGCTAATGGTTATTCCTGTTGCTTTGCTGTTAATCGTTATCTTACTGTTTAGCTCAATGGGCTCGATTGGCCTGACAACGATTGTGCTGACGAATATTCCGTTTGCCCTGAGTGGCGGGGCGATTTCGCTCTGGCTAAGCGGCGAGTACATGTCTGTTCCTGCGTCGGTTGGTTTTATTGCCTTGATGGGCGTTGCCATACTTAACGGTATTGTTATGGTAAGCCATTTCGAGCAGACTCGAGTTCATTTCTCTGACTTTAGAACCTTAGTGATTGAAGGGGCTAAAGACCGTCTGCGGCCGGTCTTAATAACAGCCATTACCGCTATTTTTGGCCTGATTCCGCTGTTAATGTCCAGTGGACCTGGTTCAGAAGTGCAAAAGCCTCTGGCGGTTGTGGTCATAGGTGGGCTCATTACCGCAACGCTGGCTACGCTACTATTGCTACCCATTTTATACTTACTCGTGAACAGGAAACCTCGTGATGCCCAATAAGTTATTAAAACTCTATTTTAGCCGCGAACAAAAAGCCGATTTGGTCGATTGCCTGATTCAACTCGAATGTTTAAGCGGTTTTAGCCTCTACGAGATTGACGGTTTTAGTCGCAACCATGAACGTTTTGATATCGGCGAGCAAATTCGTGGCGCACGCCGGATGATGATGGCTGAAGTAATTTGTTCTGTTGATGATGTAACCCGTATTCGTGAGGCTTTATCTCAGCTAAACTTCAAAGAGCCAGTCCGCTACGTAATGCAGTCAGTAGAGGATGTTGGACATAGTGATTATATCTAAGCTGATTCGTAGGAACAGGGAGGAGCTCTCCCCTGATGTTTCTGCAATGCCTTTCGAATTAAGGGTAAGTTATCGCGCGATTTATGTTGGACTTTTTAAGCCGATACTAAAATTCATGAGTACCTTATTTACCCTAAATGCCCTGTTTTAACCCAAATTATGGTACCTCTATCAACAAAGGGGTGGTGCACGCTCATGTGTGGACTGCGCATCCAGGTGCCTTCGGGATAGCGTCCGTGTTCATCACAGAACTCGCCGGATAACACCAGTATTTCTTCGCCGCCCATGTGGCGGTGTGGTTTGAACACTTCATTTGCTGGCCACTTTACCAGTGCAACGTGCTCAATACCATGACTATGTAACGGCATAACTTCAAGCCCGCCTTGGCCGGGTAACCACTCAGCTTCATGGGTGTTAATGCGCACAACTTGAGTGTCGGTTAGTTGGAATTGATGCAGCTTAACCAGTAATTTGCAGCCATCTTTACTAAAGGGGGCATGTGAGCTTCCTGGTGGGTTACGAATATAAGTACCAGCTGGATAGTCACCGTTTTCATCAGAAAAAACGCCTTCGAGCACTAATATTTCCTCACCCAGTGGATGCTCATGAGTGCTAAATGACGCACCTGGCTTATACTCAACGACGCTGGTCGCACGACCGCGCTCAGCCTCTTCACGCTCCAATAATTTACGACGCACACCAGAAGCCGGGCTGTCGATCCACTCTTGTTTCGCCGTTTCAATAATGACTCGTTTAGCAAAATCTAAATTTAACATTACCTAAGTCTTACATCCGTCAAAAATCGTATTACACTTACGTAAAATAACACCTTTATAGTTCACGCTGAGCGATAGATAACTGGGAACGAGCAGAATGACTGAAAAAATGATTGTTGCATGCCCTTCATGTCACAAAAAAAACCGCATTGCTGTCGATAAGAAAAACGAGAGCGCCGTTTGCGGCCAGTGTAAGTCATCGCTTTTTAGCGGTGAGGTTATCGTCGTAAATAGTGATGAGTTTAGATCGCATCAGAATGCAGATATTCCTTTAGTTGTCGACTTTTGGGCGAGTTGGTGTGGTCCTTGTCAGCAATATGCTCCACATTTCGAACAGGCGGCTACAAATATGCGGTATGACGCTCAATTTTTAAAGATAAGTACGGAAAAAGAGCCCCATTTAGCGCAACAATATGCTGTGCGAAGTATTCCGACAACTCTGTTCATTAAAAACGGTCAGGAAGTGGCTCGACAAGCTGGCGCCATGTCAGCGTCACAGATTCAGCAGTGGGTAGCTCGGTATTAATACGATTAGTTATGCTCTGGTACGGGGGTTGCTGACCAGAGCATCTGCCAACTATGCTCCGCTGAGTTTTCGTAGCGCTCAAAGCCTACTGCTTTTGTTTTGCGCTGTACGCCTTTTAATTTTTCTATCTCAACTATGAAATTGAGGATTTCTTCTATTTTTTTCATTTGGTCACCTAATTGTCTTATGGTGCATGATAGCACCTCTAATTAGGTGGCCAAATTTAGTTGGCCACTACAGGTAAGAGAGTCGTAGTGGTAGGTGGTCGTCTGGAGAGCAAATGGCAAATCACCGCTCCCGGAGAGATGTAAGTTGCTGACGACACTAGAATATATAAATGAATCCTATGCCTACTTCGGCCTCGTAATTACTACGAGCAATGGGGCTATCGCGAACTTCACTACTGTAATATTCAAAC
>JBNJGQ010000064.1:0-2449 GCA_051747845.1 Pseudomonadota bacterium | reverse complement strand
CGACACTAGAATATATAAATGAATCCTATGCCTACTTCGGCCTCGTAATTACTACGAGCAATGGGGCTATCGCGAACTTCACTACTGTAATATTCAAACAACGCTTCGCCGTAGATCTGCCAATTATCATTAACGTAATGTCGATAATTGTAATCAACTCCTATCGAGCGTAATCCGCCACTCAATGAGGTCGGCGGTAAACCGGATGCAGCAGCTTGTCCCGCGTCTATGCCAAAACCTTTGTTGGCGTATTCGCTGTCGTGAAAGGTCGCGACGATATTAATCTCAGAGCCGGTACCGTCAACTTGGTCTCCGAAACGGCGGCCTACACCAAATAAACCCAGGTTTCCGTCATCACTTGCAACGATGCGACTGACCAGCCAGTAGCGCCAATCGGCATCGAGGGCGCGACGTGCTTGAAATACAAGTTCAGCGCCTTCGTCTTGATCACCGAGCCCGTCCAGGTGTCCATCGTCTGAATCGCTTTCTTCACGGCCCTCATCGAAGCCAATGGTTGCCTCTAAGAGCCAATTATCAGCGCGAAGACCACGCCAGCCGAGTGCTTCGCCAGCAAAATAGAAAATATTATCACCGCTACGCCATTGCACAGCGCCGGCAGGCTGAATTTCTAATCCAAATTCATCTGAACCTTCGTAGGCGGTTTCATATTCAATGCCCAACCCCAGGCCAAAGCTCCAGCCATCCTCGCCTTTGGAGAAGTCGTCTTGCGAGGGTAAGGGCACCATCGCTGTTTTTTCGTCCTGCGCTAACGCAGTTTGAAGGGTTAACCCATTGATGCACAAAGCCAACAGTAAGCCGGTAAACTTTTTCATATCGAATTCACTCTAGTATGGGTTGGTAGATATTGATTCTGGTTTCAAAACATCAAAACTTAAAGTTTTTGTGATTAGATCAAGCACTATCAACTTATGGCTTGCTACGAACTAAAACAACTGCGTAATACCCAGTAAAATAGCGTAGCGGCCAGCTTTACTAATGAAAACCAGAATCAAAAATTGCCAGAAGGTTAGTCGCAGCATACCGGCTATAAACGTGAGAGGGTCGCCAATGAATGGTGCCCAGGCCATCAGCAGCGACCACTTACCAAAGCGTTCAAACCAGCGATGACCACGGGCTAAAGATTTTGGTTTGAACGGGAACCAGCGGCGATCCTGATACTGCACCAAAAAGCGGCCCAGAATATAGTTAACTACGGAGCCTAACGTGTTACCGATTGAGGCCAGCCACCAGATTATCCAAACATCGTAATCCATGCGCTGGGCTGCCACGACCACAAACTCAGACTGAGCGGGCAGTATTGTGGCGGCCAGAAATGCCGTCAGAAATACACTTAAGTACATTGGACCATAGTTACACCGAATCGCTCATATGTGCGGTAACGAACAGACGCCCTTTAGAGATCAATCTATACTTCATCATAGCGTCATAATTGAATGATGCTGACAAACTCTTTAAGGAGTTAATAATGGATACTCAAAAAAATCAAGGTTCACAAACGCCAAACAAACCAGGCGAGCAAAAGCACGCAGCTCCTGGTCAGCAAAAAGACCAAAAGCAACCTCAGCAAACACCTGGTAAAAAAGCGTAATTAATCACGCAATCCAGAGCCCAGCGCAACTTATGCTGGGCTTTTTTGTTGGGCCTAATCAATACTCTCTTCTGACAGCAACTACTGCTGCGCCTGATTCAACGCCTGAATAGCAAAGCTGCCCAGCCAGTGACCACCTTCGTAGCTATCGCCAATTAGATTCGGGTAGGAGTGCGCCATATGTTTATCAGCAACTTCGCGTAAATGCTCATACTGTGGGTATTGGTTAGCCAACGCATACAGATTCCAGGCGCGGCTAAAGTTTAAACCATCCAGGTGGACCAGCTTACCATCGGTTCTGTCGCTGACTTTACCGACAGCCAGGCTGTAGTCCGGGTCTGCGAGTTGTGGCATAAAGCCATCTAGCCAGGTTAAAAACTGCTGTTTCGGCAGGACGCGCTGCATTAGGCCAATTTCTTCCAGGCAGGGTGAAAGGAAATCGTAGCCGCTTGGTTCCCAGCCTATTGGACAGTTTTTATCTTCTGAAAAATAACCTTTAGCGCGCTGAGTGATTAATTGCTGCAACTCGGTGTGTTCGCGATTAATTGCGTAATCGTAAGCGAAACTTAAGCCAAAGGCCGTGTTGGTATGCTCGCCCACACGTACTGGGTAAACTAATCGAGGTAAGAAGTCGATATAGCGATCAACGATTAAATCGGCTAATGGCTGTAAGTTAGCGGCCAGCTCTTTGGCCATTGGGTCTTGCCATGAGTGGAGTTCATCAGACAGTTTTAACAACCAGGCCCAACCGTAAGTGCGCTCGAAAGATTCATTAATTTCTTTACTGAAAAAGTCGACTTCACGCGCAACTTTCTCAGCGGTTAAATTGCGTTTAAGAAT
>JBNJGQ010000063.1:0-9634 GCA_051747845.1 Pseudomonadota bacterium | reverse complement strand
AATAGCTAAAATGAGCATCAAGTCGCGTAAGCTGGGGTTTCTGACATGCTCGGCTTCATACTTTTCAACTCTGTGGCGAATATTGTCGATAGCCGATGTGTCGGCACCCGTACGAGCGTCTATCTTCTTAGAATTTGCTGCCATATACAGCAATACTGCCATCCAGAGGTTGGCGACAATAATATCAACAGTGACCATGGCGGAAAAAATATCGCCACCCACTTCATACACTTCTTTCATTGCAGCCTGGTTCGCACCACCGCCAATCCAGCTTCCTGCAATTGTTGTCATTCCGCGCCAGACAGCATCAGGCCCTGCTCCGCCTATCATTTCCGGGAAAACAGCAGAAACCAGTAGCAAAGCAATTGGACCACCAATGACTATACCGAAGGTACCGGTTAAAAATAGAATAAGAGCCTTAGAACCAAGCCCCAAAACAGCTTTAACATCCAGACTTAAGGTCAGTAAAACCATACAGGCAGGTAACAGATAATCCATAGCGATATCGGTTACGGCTGTCTGGTTTCCGTCAACAATACCGAAAGTATTCAATAGCGACGGCAGAAAATAACAAAGCAACAACGCCGGAACAAAACGATAAAACTTTTTGAACGCGGGATGTTCACTGGTGTTGGTATAGAAAACGAAACCAAGAATCGCAAATAGTAACCCGGCAACAACTCCGTCGTTGGTAATTAACGCATTGGTTTCCGAAACGACTGACTCAGGCGCTAACATAAATATTCCCTTAAATTAACCGGCAATAAGTGCTTGTTTTGACATTGCAACGTGCAGCAGAAACGCTATCCAGCCACAAGCGCCGATAAATCCAAGCCAGCGAGCACCAGCGGTCTTTCCTTTCATGGCCAATACGCCAAAGCCAATGTAAGCAATAACGCCTATCACTTTGTCTGTTAACCAGGGCACCTGAATTGGGTACATACTTAAGCTCACCATGATACCAACGGCGCTAAGCAGCAATAAGGTGTCGTTGACGTGCGGGACTATTTTTAACCACTTCTTTTTAACTAATGGCGAGTCAATTAATTGCAGTACGAAACGGAATAAAAAAAGGCTGATCGAAATCAGCACAAACAATACATGTAAGTGTTTAAAAGCAGTGTACACAAGTAACCTCTTATTATTTAATTAAATTTTTCTAAGTTCAGGCAGGGCTTTAATCACTACATCAAGAAACTTGGGTGAATAGTAGCGACCTTTTTCATCGTTCAACCGTACTGTAATATCGTCATCGCTGATGCCACTCTCCCACCATTCAAGGAGCTGCTCAGTCAATAACAGAACTTGAGTACTTATTGCGATATCGGAACCTTGTTTGCCTTCCGGTAAACCCAGTCCGTCCCACCGCTCAAGTCTTTCTATTAATGCTCTGTGGGCACTCTGTGTGGCCTCATGCTCACCATGAGCTAACGCTCTCAGCGAACGCGCAACACGCTGCTGACAGGTTGTTTCTACGGCAGCGGCGGCATCAGTCGCGCAGTCGAGTAATGGCCGAGCTTGTGCGAACAATGACCAGGCCAAGGCAGTAGTTTCTGCGTCATCTGCAACAACCCGTTGAGCAATTTCGTAAGTCAAACGAACTTCGTCGTCTTGCTCAAGAATACGATTAAACTGGCTTGCATGGTGAAGCATGAGTTGGTCCGCTAAGCGCGCCAGGAATTTATCCGAGTCTTCCAGACACACGACATTATCCTGTGCCAGCTGGACGTTCTCAGAAAACAGTTGAAGAACATGATGATCGTCTGCAGTCAGAGGACGAGATAAGCCCCCGATAAATAAAACGGACCCATGAGCACGACAGTGGCTGCGGCAATATAAAAGCACGAAGTCGTCGCCATAATAGGAACCGTGGTTCGCAATAACATGCTCAAGTTCTGACAAAGCTTTTGACGGAATAACAGAGCGTAATGTTTGACCTACACAAACTTTCGAGTCTTCACCATGGGCTGCCAGAACTTTATAGGTGGAGCCGTCTTCGTTAGACGTTGCATAAAGCGTCTGCTTTGCTCCGCCAATAACCCAACTGAGTTGCTGCACCAGACCATCGACAAAGCTATTCATTGGCTGTAAAGCGTAAAGGTTCGCAGAGGCTGATATGATTTTTTCAAGCCCGTGACGGCTTTGGTCAATCGACATAATATCGCGGTACGAACGCAACGATGACATGACCGCAGTAAAGAGTTTTTGCGCCGTAAGTTCTGTCTTCGACTTATAGTCGTTAATATCGTAATTAACGATAACCGTGCGCTCTGGCGCCTGCCCCGGCTGCCCGGTTCGCAGAATAATGCGGGTAAAGTGGTTGTCTGCCTGTTCGCGAATATAGCGCGCCACCTGCAACCCGGCATCATCCGTTTCCATGACAACATCCAGTAACAGTATTGCCGCATCAGGGTGTTCATCGATTAATTGCCGCGCTTCTTCACCAGAAAAAGCACTGTAAAACTTTAAACCCCGACCTAAAAAATTAAAATCGTTTAAGGCCAGTTTGGTTACGGCGTGCACCTCTGGTTCATCATCGACAATCAGAATTTTCCAATATTCTGTCGGTAATTTTGTGGTTTGCTGGCTGGCTTCGTCAGCAAACATAAACTGATTGCTCATTATTATTCTCTCTCCGCCCTGGCTTTCTTCCCACCGGTAACTCGTTCTACCCTAGCATAATCCTGCCAACGGTTAATCATTTTATAACCATTTTTCAACAACAGCTCAACGACACTATCTGCCTGTTGCCATCCTTGTTCAAGTAGTAACCAGCCGTGTTCAACTAAACGTTCGTTGGCCTGTTTTATAATAGTCTCAATATCGGCTAAACCACTATTTTCTGCAACTAATGCCGTATGGGGTTCAAATCTAACATCCCCTAATCCTAAATGTGGATCGTTGGCATCAATATAAGGCGGGTTGGATAGCACCAAGTCAAAGTTAAGCGACTTTGGCACAGATTGAAACCAGTCGCTGTACAAAATTTCAACATCCAAGCCTAATTTTTTACTATTCCGCTTAGCCAGCTCAACAGCCGATTCATTACTGTCGCACGCCATAACTTGCCACCCGGGGCGTTCCGACTTTAGCGCCAGCGCCACCGCTCCAGTTCCTGTGCCTAAGTCAAGCACACGGGCATTTTCAGGAAGCTCCAGGCTAAGGGCGGCTTCAACCAGAGTTTCGGTGTCAGGCCGGGGGATCAAAGTACTGTCATTAACCTCAAGCATCAGTGACCAAAACTCACGACGACCGGTTATATGAGCCACCGGATGACCATTCTGGCGAGCAGCAATAACGTTCCGGTAACGCTCTAGCTGCTCAGCCGTGAGTTCTTTTTCAGGCCAGGTCAGAAGGTACGCTTTTTCTTTATTCAGCACATAACAAAGTAAGGCAGATACATCAGCAGCCGCATCTTCACTGTGACTTAACTGCTCTCTGCCCCAGATTATCGCCTGCTGTAGCGTCATTGTTGTCCTTCAGACAAAGCGGCTAGTTGATCGGCCTGATGTTCAGTAATGATAGCATCGAGTATTAAGTCGATATCGCCAGTTAGCACTTCATCTAATCGGTACAAGGTAAGGTTAATGCGGTGGTCTGTAACCCGGCTCTGCGGATAGTTGTAGGTGCGGATACGCTCCGAACGGTCACCACTGCCCACTAAGTTACGACGCGTGCTGTCTTCTTCAGCCTGACGCTTTTCATCTTCCAGACGTTGAATTCGTGCCTGCAAAACCGACATGGCTTTCGCCCGGTTTTTGTGTTGAGAGCGCTCTTCCTGACACTCTACTACCACCCCAGTCGGTATGTGAGTAAGACGAATAGCCGAATCGGTACGGTTAACGTGCTGACCGCCGGCGCCAGAGGCACGGTAGGTATCAACACGTAAATCCGCAGGGTTAATTTCAACAGCTTCGGCCTCTGGAATTTCCGGCAACACCGCTACGGTACAGGCTGAGGTATGAATACGACCCTGCGACTCTGTTTCAGGAACACGTTGTACGCGGTGCCCGCCCGATTCAAATTTCATTCGACCGTAAACGCCGTCGCCGCTCATATGAGCGATAATTTCTTTATAACCGCCATGTTCGCCATCACTGGCACTGACAATATTCACTTTCCAGCCATTTTTTTCTGCGTAACGGCTGTACATACGGAATAAGTCACCAGCGAATATTGAAGCTTCATCGCCACCGGCACCGGCCCGAATCTCCAGATAGCATGAGCGATCGTCGTTCGGATCTTTAGGCAACAGCAACAGCTGCAGGCGATTTTCCAGATCTTCTTCTGCTTCTTTGGCCTGCTTAAGCTCTTCTGCCGCCATTTCGCGCATCTCTGCATCATCATCCTCAGCCATATCTTTGGCTGCGGCCTGATCATCCTGGTTCTGGCGGTACTCTTCAAAGCATCCGACCACTTCTTCCAGCTGAGAATATTCGCGAGATAAAGCACGGAAACGATTTTGATCGCTGATCACATCGGGCTCACCCAATAAAGCCTGCACTTCCTGATAACGCTCAACTAATCCTTCTAGTTTGCGTTCAATGGATGGATTCAACATGTTTTTATTTGCCTTCTGATGGGTCAGAGGATGGCTCTGACCAAAGTTGTTGCAAAACGGCCAGCGTGTATTGATCGTTATTTTCGCCGGCAGATTTTAATAAGTTTGTCGGTTTGTGCGTTAACTGCTGCACCAGACGATGACTGAACCGTTGCAGCACCTCAGCCGGGTCTTTACCCTGCTCAAGTTGAGCCAACGCCTTTTTTAACTGTTCGTCGGCCAGAGTTTTCGTGTGTGTCCGATACTCTCGCACAAGCTCGACGCTATTAAGAGATTTCAGCCAGTCATTAAACTCTTGAGTCTGTTGCTGGATAATAACTTGCGCTTCACGCGCTGCCTGTTCACGGTTACGAATGTTTTCGCTAATAATGCTTTGGAGATCATCTACTGTATAAAGGTAGGCATCATCCAGTTCATTAACCTGTTCCTCAATGTCTCTGGGAACGGCTAAATCTATCAATAACATGGGTCTGTGACGGCGTTTTTTCAGCGCTTTTTCAATGCTGCCCTTACCCACAATAGGTAAAGTACTGGCGGTTGAACTGACAACAATATCGGCCTGTGGCAGAAGCTCAGAAAGCTCCGATAAACTGTGCGCTGTCGCCCCGAATCTTTCAGCCATTTCCCGCGCACGCTGCAAGGTTCTGTTAGCGACAATAATTTCGCTGACACCTTGCTGTTTTAAATGCTGAGCAACCAGCTCGGATGTATCGCCAGCGCCAATAAGCAAGACTTTTGAGTTCTGTAAATTAGCAAAAATATGGCGTGCCATAGAAACGGCTGCGTAGGCGACCGAAACCGCATTCTGACCAACTGCGGTTTCATTTCTTACGGTTTTTGCTACCCGGAAAGTTTGCTGGAACAAACGCTCGAGAATGCCGCCGACTGAAGCTTGTCGTTTAGCGGCCTGATACGCTTGCTTTACCTGCCCCAGAATTTGCGGTTCGCCAAGCACCAGAGAGTCTAAACCACTGGCAACGGACATAAGGTGGGTGATGGCTTGTTCGCCCTGAAATAAATAGTGGTGATTTTCCAGAGCATCAGGAGACAGGCTATGAAAACCCGTCAGCCAGCCCAATAACAAGTCACCGGACACTTCACCGCGACAATACAGCTCTGTACGATTACAAGTAGAGACAATAACCGCTTCTTCAACGCCTTGAAGATTACGCACGGCCTGCAGCGCAGTGTCGAGCTGTTCGGCACTAAACGCGACTTGCTCACGCAAATCTACCGATGCTGTTTTGTGATTAATTCCAAGAGCTGAAATGGTCATCTGACTGTGAAACTCGTTATCCCAACGCGGCCAAAATCTAAGTTGCCCGATTGTACGTGAAAGCCTTAGTCATTGAAAGTCACAGCGCTTTCTGGTCAACTACTGACATTCCGATTGCAGCAATAGAGAAATATGATTCAACGCCGAATTTTCTGGGTTTATCTAGTCGCCATTACCTTGCTCAGCGGGTGTGCACTGCCAACGCCATCAGAACAAAGCAGCAGTACTCAGGTAAACCAGCAAGTTATTAAAGCTCACCAACAAGAATTAGAGCAGTTGCAACAATGGTCGTTAAGTGGCCGCATGGCTATTATCCAGAAAAAGAAAGAAGAGCGTGACAGTTTTTATATCAACTGGGCTTATTTGCCACACCAGCAAATCATTCGCTTTTCCCACCCGTTAAAAGGCCAGTTAGCGAAATTAACCATTGATGACAGTGGCGCTCTGTTAGTCGATTCCGATAACGAAGAACGATGGGCGCCTTCGGCCGATGCGCTGCTTTACCAATTACTCGGTGCAAGCGTTCCTTTTGAGCAGCTGCATAACTGGGTTATAGGAAAAAAAACCGTAGCGCTGAAATCGGTTCGTTATCATAAAGACGGTACTTTGTCTCAGTCCCGGATATTTAACCAGGGGCAGGACTGGCAGATAAACTGGTTTTACGACCAAAGTAAAACTCAAACACTCACCCTGCCCGAACAGATACACTTAGAAAGTTCCGCTCTTTTAATAAAGGTGCAAGTGAATCAATGGCAGTAACCACATTAACACTCCCTGCGCCGGCAAAATTGAACCTATTTTTGCACATTACAGGGCGTCGCCCCGACGGGTATCACAATTTACAAACCGTGTTTCAGTTTCTGGACTATGGCGACACCCTTAAATTTCATCCGGAAAAAACTGACAGACAATTCCGTTTAATTGATGGAAGTAGTCAAATACCCGAACAAGAGAATTTGGTTTGGAAGGCTCTTACAGCACTTAAGCAGGCATACAAAGAAAAAGGCATTGAGCAACTACCCGGCTGTACTATTGAGTTGATAAAACGCCTGCCGCAAGGTGCTGGCCTGGGCGGAGGTTCATCCAATGCAGCCACCACTTTAGTTGGGCTAAACCGCCTATGGGGCAGTCATTTTTCGTCCTCTGAGTTGCAAAAAATTGGCGGAAAGCTCGGTGCCGATGTGCCAGTGTTTATTCACGGGCAGGCATGCTTTGCCGAAGGTACCGGCGATATTTTCACTAACATATCACCACCTGAACTTTGGTATTTAGTGGTAAAGCCTGAAGTTTCCATAAGCACAGCTGAGCTGTTTTCTCACCCACAACTGCAACGAGACTGCGCTGTGGTTAGCGCCGAAAATTGGGACTCTCAAGACGTCACTAATGTATTTGAACCAGTGGTCTGCGATCTACACACCGAAGTTGCTATGTTACGCCGTGCCTTGCTAGAATACGCTCCGACTCGGCTCACTGGCAGTGGAGCATGTCTTTTTTCTTCATTTGAAACAAGGCAAGCCGCAAAGGAAGCGCAGCAGCATGTCCCGAAAGGGTTACGCTCATTTGTCGCTCAAGGCCAGAACCGTTCACCACTTATCCAGACATTAACCCAATAAAAGTCGAGGTATGTTGTGCCTGACATGAAACTTTTCGCCGGCAACGCCACTCCGGAGCTAGCCCAGAAAATCGCCGATCGCCTTTATATCAAACTTGGTGAAGCATCCGTTGGTCGCTTTAGTGACGGCGAAATTAGCGTCGCTATTAACGAAAACGTCCGCGGTTCCGACGTCTTTATTCTTCAATCTACTTGCGCTCCAACCAATGACAACCTGATGGAACTCATTGTTATGGTAGATGCACTACGTCGTGCATCAGCAGGCCGTATCACTGCCGTTATGCCTTATTTTGGCTACGCTCGCCAGGACCGTCGGGTTCGTTCAGCTCGAGTTCCAATTACGGCAAAGGTCGTTGCAGACTTCTTATCAAGCGTTGGTGTTGACCGCGTACTGACCGTAGACTTACACGCTGAACAAATTCAGGGCTTCTTCGATGTGCCAGTCGATAACGTTTTCGGAACACCGGTGTTATTAGAGCACATGCGTCAGCAAAACTTTGACAACCCAGTCGTTGTTTCTCCCGATATCGGTGGTGTCGTCCGTGCTCGTGCTTTTGCCAAACTTATGGATGACACTGACTTAGCTATCATCGATAAGCGTCGCCCTTCTGCTAACGTATCGCAAGTTATGCATATTATTGGCGACGTTAAAGGCCGTGACTGCATCATTGTTGATGACATGATCGACACTGGCGGAACCTTGTGTAAAGCCGCCGAAGCGCTTAAGTCACATGGCGCTAAGCGCGTATTTGCTTATGCAACGCATCCGGTATTCTCAGGTAACGCCGTTCAGAACATCAAAGACTCAGATATTGATGAAGTGATTGTGACGGACAGTGTGCCGCTAAGTGATGCCATGAAAGCAACCGGTAAAGTCAGCCAACTGACCTTATCAGGTATGTTGTCTGAAGCACTTCGCCGAGTAAGTAACGAAGAATCGATTTCCGCAATGTTCGAGTACTGATTGTTGTAATTAACCCAGCTCAGTGCTAGTATTGCGCGCCCTTAGAAACCGGCCACGTTGTCGGTTTCTAAGTTTCTGGGTCAGTTCTTGGTCGCGAGTGCTGACAAATAAAAAACTTTAAACATTGAGAGGCCAAATCATGGCTGAATTAGATTTTAATATCAAAGCTACCGTCCGTACGGACAAGGGGAAAGGTGCGAGCCGCCGCCTGCGTCACGCGGACAAAGTACCAGCAATTTTATATGGTGGTAAAGGTGAGCCAGTCGCACTAGAACTGGACCACAACAAAGTGAATAACATGGCTGACTTCGAAGCCTTTTATTCGCACATTCTGACGCTGGAGTTTGATGGTAAGAAGCATCAGGCAATCCTTAAAGACATGCAGCGTCACCCGTATAAGCCAAAATTGACTCACCTGGATTTCCAGCGCGTTGAAAAAGGCCACAAACTTCACACTAACTTACCTCTGCATTTCTTAAACGAAACAACTGCTAAGGGTGTTAAAGAAGAAGGCGGTGTTGTTGTTCACCACGTCAACGATGTGGAAATCACTGTATTACCGAAAGACTTACCAGAGTACCTGGAAGTTGATATTGCTGAACTCAGCGTTGGTGACACCATTCACCTGACTGACTTAAATCTGCCTAAAGGCGTTGAGTTAGTTGAACTGACTAAAGGTGATGATCACGACCAGGCGGTTGTATCTATTACTGCTCCTCGCGTCGAGAAAGAAGAGACCGAAGAAGATACAGTAGCACCTGGCGACGTTCCTGCTGAAAACAGCAAAGACGACGCTGACGAAGAGTAAGTCAGTCTCCTGTTATGGGAACTGAAGTAAAACTGCTTGTGGGCCTGGGAAATCCGGGCCCCGAGTATGAACGAACTCGCCACAACGCTGGTTTCTGGTTAGTCGAAGACTTCTGCAGACGCCACGCAATTACACTTTCCCCTGATACAAAAAGCAAAGCCCTGATTGGACGCTGGCAACAAGGCGCTCATGATCTTCGCATTGTACTACCACAAAATTTTATGAACCGCAGCGGTTTCTCTGTGGCGGCTCTGGCTAACTTTTATAAAATACCGGCTAGCGAAATTTTAGTGGCATACGATGAACTCGATTTACCACCAGGCATTGCAAAGTTTAAAAAAGGTGGAGGTGCCGGCGGGCACAACGGAATTAAAGACATTATTGCCCAAACAGGCAGCCAGGACTTTATGCGA
>JBNJGQ010000062.1:0-9648 GCA_051747845.1 Pseudomonadota bacterium | reverse complement strand
GAAAAAACATCTGCAGTTTGATCAGTTGTTCGACATTCGCGCTGTACGCATTCTGACTCATAACTTGAAAGACTGTTATGCAGCCTTGGGTGTGGTGCATTCACGCTGGCGACATATCGCGTCCGAGTTTGATGACTACGTGGCAACGCCCAAACCGAATGGCTATCAGTCTATTCATACGGTGGTTATTGGCCCCGAGCACAAAAACGTTGAAATTCAGATACGTTCGCACGACATGCACGACGACGCCGAGCTGGGCGTCGCCGCGCACTGGATGTACAAAGAAGGCGCATCGGCCGGTAAGCGTCACGGCTTCGAAGATAAAATCGCCTGGCTGCGTAAGCTATTAGCCTGGCACGAGGATATGGCCGGCAGCGAAACCCTGGTGGATGAAATTCGCTCGCAGGTATTTGAAGACCGCGTTTACGTGTTTACCCCGAAAGGCGAGGTAGTCGATTTACCCATGGGCTCTACGCCGCTGGATTTTGCTTATTACATTCACAGCCAGGTTGGCCACAAGTGTATTGGCGCGAAGATTGACGGGCGCATTGTGCCTTTTACCTATCAATTACAAAATGGTGATCGGGTTGAAATTCTGACCCAAAAAAGCGCTCAGCCACGGCGCGACTGGCTTAACCCTCAGCTAGGGTATTTGCATTCCTCGCGGGCGCGAGCCAAGGTGCACACCTACTTCAAAAAAGAAGACAGAGAAAAGAACCTGCTGGCGGGTAAAGAACTGCTTGAAAACGAACTGCAGAAGCATCAACTACATGTTCAGGACGCGAGCAAAGCGGTAGAGCGATTTAATGTGTCTACACTGGATGACTTACTCGCCGCCATTGGCGCCGGTGATGTGCGCTTACATCAGGTGGTGAACTTCCTGAAACCGCAGGAAACCGAAGTCGATAAGGTTGAGCGTTTAACTAAGCGTCGTAAAGCCAAGCAGTCGCCGAAAACACCAAAGTCTGATGTAACGGTAGAGGGTATTGGTAACTTAATGATGCATTTTGCCAATTGTTGCGAGCCTCTGCCGGGTGAGCCTATTACCGGGTTTATTACTCAGGGCCGGGGCGTATCTGTGCACCATAGCGACTGCGATCAGCTAACGCATTTATTGCATCAACATCCCGAACGAGGCATTGAAGTGTCTTGGTCGAGGCATTCCAAACAAGAATACCGAGCCAGTTTGCGAGTATCCGCATTAGATCGTAACGGCCTGCTGCATGACATTACCAGCGTGTTATCGAACGAGAAGGCTGCGGTAGCGCAAATGGACAGCGAAAGTGATGCTCAGTCACAGTCAGCTACCGTGGTCTTAACCTTAACCGTAAAAGACAGCGACGCACTCAGTCGAATTATGGACAGACTGCGGCAGGTGCATGGTGTTGAACAGATCCAGCGAATCACTTTAAAGCACTAGCCATTTGAAACATTAGTCAATAAAACAGTGGAGGTACCTCAGTGAAAGGAATGCAACAGCTGCAACAGGTTATGGCACAGCTGAGAGATCCAGAAGACGGTTGCCCATGGGACTTAAAGCAGAACATGACCTCGCTAATTCCTTATACCATTGAGGAAACCTATGAAGTTGTTGATGCTATTCAGTCCGGCAACTGGCGGTCAATAAAGGACGAGCTGGGTGACTTGTTGTTTCAGGTGGTGTTTTACGCCCAGTTAGCGCGTGAAGAGCAGCAGTTTGAACTGGATGACATAGCCGCGCACACCGCCGATAAACTTATAAACCGACATCCTCATGTATTTGGTACCGATGCCGAACGCAAATTGTCTGATGCGGAAATTAAGGCTCAGTGGGAACAAATAAAGCAGCAAGAGCGGACAAAAAAAGACGCTAAGGGCTCTGTATTTGATGATATTCCCAGTCAATTGCCCAGTATTTTAAAAGCCGCCAAACTGCAAAAACGCGCCGCGTCAGTAGGTTTTGACTGGACCGAAGCCGAGCCCGTTTACGCTAAAGTCGACGAAGAAATTCAGGAAGTAAAGGAAGCCACCGATCAGGACCATATTGAAGAAGAAATTGGCGACTTACTGTTTGCCGTTGTAAATTTAGCCCGCCACAAACAAGTAAACCCCGAAGCCGCACTACAACGAGCTAATGAAAAATTCAAAAGCCGTTTTCAGAATATTGAGCAGCGCTTAAGTGAGCAGGGTAAACACGCTACCGACTGCAACCTCGACGAACTCGAAGCTCTTTGGCAGCAAGCCAAGCAGGTCTAATGGCATGGCGCACCTGACATTCACGTCAGGTACGCTCAATCAATATTAAGCATCCAGCTTACCTAGTAATTATTAACTTAATATAAGGATGTATTTTGAAAAAATTAGGGCTACTTCTATCGTTAATTTCCATTTCAGTGGGTGCCAATGAACTTGGAACTGATAAGCAATATTCTGTAGGTGTCGGTACCGGCGCTGCTTATAGTGGGCTAGGTGCAAATGTTGCTCTCGTGTCGAAGACCGACATGAAATATCTATCAGCAGGTTGTGTTGAGTACAGCTCAAACTATGGTCTTACTTGTGGTTTTGGTGCTGGTTGGATCGTCACCGATCTTTTTAATTCTAACTCAAATAAACACGGCTTAGGTGTTTATGTAACCAAAGCGGGTCATGAGATTAACGCTAGGATAGAGAACGGAAACTTGAATGTTTATGAGAATGAATATTATGGGGCGGGTGTCAGTTATACCTATTTTATGAATGGAATCGATAAGTCGGGCTTTACTTTCGGTGTTTCTGCGCACGCGACAAACTCGGATTACGATGATTCAACCAGTGGTGTTCTGCTGCAGGTTGGTTATCAGTTCTAGCAAGCAGATAAACGGCGTCGACGCTTGTACTCTTCACTCTCCGTTGGCTTGGGTTTTCCCTTCGATAATTTAGGGACGTAGTTCAATGACAGAAAAAGACATTGCGAAAACAATTAATAAACACAGCCTAAAAGTAATAATAGCCGTCCTCATCTTAACATTAATTTTTGAGGTTTTAGATGGTTATGTGTTTGATAGTTATTCGCTGTCACCAATATGGATTATTTTTATAGCTGTTGGAGTTTGTTTGTATGTCTTGCAAAAGGTGCTGACAGACCTCTTGGTTAAAGACGCATCGAAGGAAGAGCATGCCGAGGAGTAGAGCAATGAAAAATGCGTTATTAACAGGTTTGGGAATTGGTGTTGGTATCGCTATCTACGAAGTCCTGGTTAATGGTCTGTCGGGTGCAGACTGGTATAGGGCTGTTTTCGTTGGCGTATTTTGCATGATTGTTTTTGCAATTTATAACTCCTTTACACGTCGACCACAAAGCTAAGCTACTCATTGGAATGGGAAAATTTACTATAGTTAAACTTTTATAAGTCGACTTTCCATTCTAGGGATTATTTGGAAAAGAAATGACCAAAGCTTTAGTTTAACTGCTACGATCGTCAACTTAGCACGCCACAAACAGTTAAACTCCGGTGCGGGACCATGTCGTCAGGTGATACCTATAACTCCTTGTGATTTTTCCATGATAAAACTCCTCTTCCCTGACTCTTATTCCTTTTATCGGTAGTAATAATAGTCTTAACTTTAACGCAGCATCTGAGTCTTCCGAGATGAACCTGTGCAATATTCATTTCCACAAGAATGTCGAGCACAAAGGCGGTGAATTTACAGAATACGCTGGTAACAGCGACGGCAAAGGTTATTTTACTGGTTACGAATATGCCGGTCAGTTAACTGAGGATGAACTAGAACCAGAGGATTCCGACGTTTGCCCAAGCGAACACGGGAGTCTTTATCCTGGGACACCATTGAAGTTCATTATGTTTATTCAACCGCTAAGATAAAGCGTGGTTCGCCGTTTCAGGCCACCTGGAGCGTTGGCCCTAAAGTTGCCAAAGTTGATGTTGAGTCGGTGGGTGATTGGTGCGAAGGTAATATCTTTGAAGAAGATCATGCTCATGGGGTGAGAAACCTGGTAACGGATCCTGAGCTGCTTTCCGAAATAAAATAATAGCGGCAGTGATGCGATTGTGGATGTAAGTTATAGAGTGTAAAGCTGGAAAACTGGAGACTGAAGATGCCTAATTTTTTATCATATAAATTAATGTCTGCTGCTTTAAAATGCAGTTCTCAGCTTATGCTCGGAGCGCTCTTGATTGGCGTTCTTGGCTTTACAGCTCAGTCTTATGCTCAGAGTTCTCAGGGCACCACCCTGGATGCAACTTCTCATGAAGAATTAGCACAGTCGCTGGACGAGCTTTCTTACACGACGACTAAAGCTGACTACGAAGCTATGATACACACGTTGAATCTGATGGTGATTGACCGGTCCCATGGGGAAGTATTTCGACCCTTGCCTTCTGCAGTAAAAGAGGTAGGTGACATTGTGCACGGCATGACTCCGACCGAGATCATTGAGCTGGGGCAATCACTGAAAAGTCCTCCGGGGACTGAATTGGTAGACCAACTCTATTTAATGTCGATACGACCACGCACAGAAGAGCAGAGCGAGAGAATTTACTCGCAAATTTTGCTTATTGCTCTTGCGGGGTCTGCATCACACCTGAAGTTTTCCGAGGACGTTTCAAGCGATATTTCTCTCTATAGCGGCTCTTCGTCCCCTAACAAGAAGCTGGAAGAAAATGTAAAAAAAGTGAGTCGCACTCTGATACCGACATTAGAGAAATGCTCTATAGCGGCTGAGGAGTTGAGAGCTAGTGGCGAGGATAATCTTAGTGATTTTCCTAAACTTGTGGCTATGAATAGTATTATTGACGTGATGTCTGATCGCATAAGTAACATGGAAGAATTTAAACGCTACAGGGATACGCTTTACTCTTATTTCTCGGTGTATTTTTCCAGTCGGTCAGATCGACGAGTTTGTAAGAATACTCTTTTACCCGGGCTGGGACTGGAAGAAGGGGATGAAAAATCACTCCTTTTGTGCGCAGTATATGACTCATTGAATACTTGTATGACCGAATTGCGTCATGAACAAAGAGTAATAAGAGGGACGGTTTCAGAAACGCCGTGAATAAATTGAATAAACAAGAGATGGACAAAGACGCTCGGCGTATACGTTAGTTTGTTGAAGCAGTTGTGTGCGGGCAAAAACTCATAGCCACTGATTTGCTTTTCTGGGCTAAAAAAATTACCGTAGTTAACGTTTTTATAACGATTCGCTCAGAGCTTCACAGTCGGTGAGCGAGGTTACCCACAAAGCACAGAGGAAGTGGCATGATAAAACAGTTTATTTTTACTCTAGTTGGTGTCCTCGCTGTCAGCGGCTGCGCATCCACAAAAAACACCGTTGAATACCCTAACTTAGCAGTAACCGATAATGAGTTGGCACAGCCTAAGTGGGCTGCTCTAAAAAGGTTTCCCGCAAGGTATCCTGAGCAAGCGGTGGTTAATTCGCTAGAGGGCTGCGCCACAGTTGAGTACGTTATAACGCCGGACAACGAAATCAAAGACGTTGCGGTTGTCGAGTCTACTAATAGGCATTTTTCTATGGCAGCCAAAGACGTTATTACAAACTGGAAATGGAAAGACCTTCCCAACAACCTCATTTCTGAGCCCGTTAAAACACAAACACGCTTCGATTTCTGCTTCGATAAAGCGAACCAGGCTTGCTCAACGATCGAACCAGAGTATTCCTGCCCGGGGGAAGATATTATTTATTCACGCGGGATGAAGGTGCGTTAACTGGGGGAAGTAATGAAAGATTTAAGAAATTCCCTTTTGTTTTTAGTCGCTGTTGTTTGTTTATTACTTTTCATCGGAGCAATTATTGACATTGTTTTTTTCTGGCCAGGCACCGGCTTTGACTGGATGTTTCTTGGCAAAAATGTCCTTTACGCGTTAGGCACCGGCTATTGGGTTTGGAGGCTCTTGATTGAGCCTTATCGAAAACGAAAAGCATTTGAAGCAGAAAGTTCGTAGTGAAAATTATGAATACGTCAGATTTATGTATGTCGGTGAGAAAAGTAAGGGAGTGCCGTGTTTAACCTAACCCAGGAAGAGCTCAACTCAATCATTAAAAAACATACAGGGTTCGCTGTATTTCTAGCAGTAGTGCCTGTCGTTTTTATTCAAATGATTTCGATATTTGCCGGCGATATGAATTACCTACTCATTTTTTTGATGCCGATAATTATTGTTGGCGCCTGCGCGAATTTAATAAAGAGTGTACTAACGGATATTCGGGAGCATAGCCATGAGTGAGTCAACTGCTCGACAGGCATTTGGGTCTACTGTTGTACCTATTATTATCGCTGTAATTCTGACTGAAGTACTTATGTATAGCTTAGGCTCAAAATACAACCCGCTAAGTGACGGTTTTGATATTGTTAACTTTCTAATTGATTTAGGCGTGTTTGTAGCAATTGCAGTGGCCGCCTCATGGTTATATCAACGAATATTTAAACTGCTCAGAAAAGATGCTGAAAACACGGAGTAACTCTAAAATGACTATCCAACTCAAACGCTATACGACGAAGCGTCATCTGACGATGGTTACCGAGTCCTTGTTGATAGACTTTGGCCACGTGGCCTTTCAAAGAGTGTTACTAGGAGACTCCCATTAAATACCTTTGGATAGCGATTTTTGCCGTTGTTTTAGTCTGGTCAGGTATTCATCCTAAAGACCCGTTTACCTGGTTGCTTGAAGTAGCTCCGGCGGTAATTGGGGCTGTGCTGTTGGCACTCACCTATAATTCATTTCGTTTAACGCCTTTGCTATACGCATTCATTCTGGCACATTGTGTGGTTTTAATGGTGGGCGGACACTACACATATGCGGAAGTACCTTTCTTCGAGGGGCTGTTCGGGGCAGAGCGAAATAACTATGACAAGTTAGGTCACTTCTTTCAGGGCTTTGTGCCTGCGCTGTTGGCAAGAGAAATTTTAATTCGAAAAAACATTGTGAACGGGGCTGTCTGGCGCAACATTATTATTGTTTCAATATGCTTGGCCTTTAGCGCCTTTTACGAGTTACTGGAATGGTGGGTTGCCCTTGCAACCGGTGAGGATGCTGAAGCTTTTCTTGGTACTCAGGGTTACGCTTGGGATACTCAATCTGACATGGGGTTTGCTCTGATTGGTGCCATTCTCTCGTTGTTTATCTTGTCCAGGAGTCATGATAAGCAACTTAAAAGTAAATAAGGTTTCATGTGAAGTATTCGTGATGTTTTTCTAGCGAAATATCTTTAGAGATCCTGAACTGATCTTTTAATTAGGTATATACTTCTGTATAAATAATGTTTCAACTTTGCATTGGAAGGCTATTTAAGCTTAAGGACAGGGCGTTGAAAAAAGTAAGCATTATTTTTGCGAGCACGCTATTCGTTATTTCTTGTAGCTCAAATACAGAGAGCGATAAGACAGAGACAAAGTTCCTGGATCTGTCAGCTTCGGAGCACTCGGAACTTGCTGATGAGTACTGGACTATCAGCGAACGTATCCCTCCTCAATACCCGGCTTCAGCCGCGCGGAATGATGTATCCGGTTGCGTCAATGTTGCTGTAGGTATTGGTTCAGATGGACGCGCTAAAGGGTATGAAGTTCGCTCATCTTATCCGAAGGGCGTATTTGATGACTACGCAGTCGCGGCACTCCAAAAATGGAGGTGGGAAGCAACTAAAGAAAATTCGGAGCGTACACCGATATTAAAGACCGTTCAGTTAAACTTTGCGATGAAAGAAATCCCTGATGACCATGAATATATTGAGAGTTGCTCATCTAAAAGGTAAGAAGAGTAGCGTGTAAGAAACTTTTTCCAATGAAGCCTGTTTGAAGGCTATAAGCGGGCTAAGAACGAACCAATAGTTTAACGACATAAGGAATTAAGTTTTGAATTTTAATGCAACACTGTTAGGTCAAGTAATTTTAATCTTTATCCCAATAATAGTCATTTTAAGCTACTATCTCGGGAAAAGGAAAACACAAACACCTAAGCTGGCAACCTTAATTGGGCTTATTCTAGCTTTTATCCCGCCATTGGCGTTAATCTATGTAGCGGCATTAGTGATTAAAAATGACGTTCGGGTCTCAGAATAAAAGGTTTTTATATGAATAAAGTTTTATTACTTCTCGGCGTTTTGTTTTTATCCGGATGTACAAGCTCGGACATGCTTTACTACTTGACTCACCCTACCGACTCTTCCGATAAACCTTCTACGGCGGCTATCTATACTGGAGCGGCGCTTATTCTGGGGGAAATGAAAGAAGAGTGCAGTTATGGTCATCCGGAAGACCAAATTAACTGCAAAAAAGAAAAGGAAGCTAGAGAGCGCAATGAATAATGCCAACATTAAAAAGCCAACCCACACTAGCTGATTTTCAGAAATATATTACTGAGCTTGAAGCGGAACGGGGTTTTTCCGAGCAAACCGTTAAAGACGGGTTAACTTTAACTAAGCAAGAGTAAGTAAACGACATGAAGATGATCATCGGGTTATTAATAATGTTAGGCGTTGCTTCATTTGCAAACGCGGAATACTTGGTTTCGTTGAAGCTTTACAATAATGAAGAGCTTATTGGCGTGCCAACAATGATCGTTGAGTCAGATAGAAATTCTTCGGTCTCTGTTGAAAATACTTATGAGTTTAAGGTTTTGTTAACTTCAGTTGATGATGACACGATAAAGATAAATTCGTTTTATAAGGTAGGTAATGAACAAATATCACCTTCTATAGTGGCTAAACTGGGTAAAGAGGCGAGTGTCAGTATTGGCAGTAAATCTTTTAGCGTTGTCGTCAATAAGTCTGACACAATTAGGTAAGTACTGCGTTTTACATCATGTCTTCGTACGGAGCAAAACGGGACACTAGCCACAACACCCCGAAATATCTGATTTATCACCTGCTTTTACTGCTCGTGCATCACGAATAATGCGTATTGCAGAGCGCAGTACGATTAAAGCAATTACTGTGGCTATCAGTAAGTCCGGCCATGCCACGTCAAGCTGCGCAACCAGCAGAGCAGAAGCAATCACACCTGTGTTCATGAGCATGTCATTGCGAGAACATATCCAGCTGGCGCGGATATTAATATCACCGTTTCTGGAACTGTATAAAAGCGCAAAGCAAAGCACGTTGACCAGCAGCGCCAAACCGGCCACCCATAACATCATGTTCGCATTGGGTTGGCTGCCAAAAATTAAACGTTGCAATACATCAGCCAAAACCACCAGCGCCAGCACGGTTTGCAGTGTACCGTTAAAAATCGCTGCATTGGCTTTGTATTTAATGGCTTTACCAACAGCGTACAAGCTGACTGCATAAACCAGTGTATCGGCCAGCATATCCAGAGAGTCGGCAATAAGGCCACTGGACTGTGCTAACCAACCCGCAATAAATTCGACGAAAAACATAACGCCGTTAAGAACCAGTACGATCCATAACAATCGTCTTTGTGCTTTATCGATGTGTTCTTGTGCGGTGGTGCCACAGCACGATGACATAAACTAACTCCAGATGGGTTTGACTGGCGCTATACTAACAAAATGCCTTTGTAAAAGACTAGGCGGCGTGCTTTTTATTTGTTGTTGGGGCGGTCTTTCGGTATACTACTTTCCCGTCTGAATGCAATCCCAAATTTGACCTGACCAACTAGGTATCACATGGCGACAAACTATATTTTCGTAACCGG
>JBNJGQ010000061.1:0-9689 GCA_051747845.1 Pseudomonadota bacterium | reverse complement strand
GGCAAAAACTCAGGTGCTGGGTGTGGGCGAGAGTGACTTTTACCGCACGCGCTTAACGCACTCTATGGAAGTGGCGCAAATTGGTTCGGGCATTTGTGAAAAGTTAAAGCAGAAGTATGCAGAGAACGACGCTATTTCGACGCATATCCCGTCTTACTTCCAAATTGAGGCCATTTGCCTGGCGCACGATATTGGTCACCCGCCATTCGGGCACGGTGGTGAAGTGGCGCTGAACTACCACATGCACAGTGACGGTGGTTTTGAAGGTAACGGGCAGACCCTGCGCATTATTTCAAAGCTGGGTGAATATTCTGACCACGACGGTTTAGATTTAACCCGGCGCACTTTACTCGGTGTGCTTAAGTATCCGGTGCTGCATAGCGAAGTTAGTACTCGCTCACTGTCTGCCGAAGACCATCTAAGTGCTTTTAAACCACCAAAATCTATTCATGACGACGAACAGGGTGTGCTGGACTGGATACTGGAGCCCCTGACTCCCAAAGACAAAGCGACTTTTCGCTCCACTAAAACGAAAGGTGGTAAAACCAAAGCACAGTATAAAGCCTTCGATACCTCGATTATGGAACTGGCAGATGACATATCGTACGGCGTGCACGACTTGGAAGACTCACTGGCGCTGAATTTGGTTACAGAAAAGCAGTGGCGCGAAGATGTCCTGGCTGTGCTGGACGACAACAGCGTCATTATGCAGAAAGAACGGTTTTACACAGAAGCACTTTTTTCAGGACAAAGCCGGGCACGCAAGCACGCAATTAGTAAACTTGTCGGGCATTTTGTCGACGCGATTGAAGTCTCTGCACAAAATCAGTTTGAGTCGCCCTGGCTGGATTTACAGGCCGAGTTACCCGAGCGCATTGAACACACTCTGCAAGTACTGAAAGACTTTGTGTTTAAGCATGTTATTCGCAGCTCTTCGGTGCAGGTACTGGAGTATAAAGGCCAGATGATGATAATGAAGCTGTTTCAGGTATTGAGCGAAAACCCAGAGCAACTGCTGCCGGGTTCTACTCTGCAAAAGTATAAAAACGCAGAGAACCCCAGGCGTGTTATTTGTGACTATATTTCAGGCATGACGGACAATTACGCGACCAAGCTCTACAGTAAATTATTTAGCCCGGATACCGGCTCGGTATTCGATAAGGTTTGATGCTCTGAAAATAAAAAGGGCGCCTTATTGGCGCCCTTTGAGTTTAACGAGTAATTTCAATTAGAGAATAAACTTATTCCCATTCAACTAACAGGTCGACACCTGAGTAGCTGGTATAGCCTTTGAGGCTGATGTACCAACGGTCTTCAGCCGGGCTGTCAATTTCACAAGTTTCGTTATTACCTGAACGGTATGGACGACACTCGTAGTTTGACTCGGTTGGCTGAGTACCCTGGCGAACATAAAGGTCTGCGTCGCCACTTCCACCAGACATAGTCACGTTAAGAGCTGACATACCTGCCGGAATATCAACGTAGTAGTGAGTCCATTCATTGGCAGAGCCTGAAAGGTCTGATGCAGAGGCTGAACCACCGTCACCACCATTTCCGCCGCCATCTGACTCTGTGAACGAACCTGTCAGGTTAACGCCGGAGAAGCTAGAGTAAGCATTGACCATGACATGATAAGTACCGGCTTGTACGTTAGAAATAGTACAGCTTTCGGTATTACCGCTCTGGTATGGACGACAGTCGTAAGTTGAGCTGGTTGGCTCTGAACCGAAACGAACATAAAGGTCCGCGTCACCTGAGCCACCGTTAATGTTGAAGCTCAGATCTGTTGCTCCGGCTGGAACGTCTAAGGTGTAGTACAGCGAATCACCTGTTGTCGCCGACAAGCCACTAACGGTCTCGCCGTTAACAAGCTCGTTGTCTACTGGCGGCTCTGGATCCGGATCTCCGTCTCCACTACAGCCATTAGCATCTAAGTAGTCAACAGCATTTTTAGTCTGTGCTAAACCGTAACCGTACTGAACATCACGCCCTGCTGGACCTAAGTCCTGTGCTGTGGTGTTAAGAACGTCACGGATTTCCTGTGCACTACAGCTTGGGTGATGTGACCAAACTAGTGCTGCAACACCGGCTACGTGTGGTGATGCCATTGAGGTACCACTCATAGTGCCATAGTTGCCCTGGCTACCCGTACCTTCAGGGTAAGTAGACATAACGTCGACGCCTGGACCTGCAATTTCAACCTGGGTGTTTTTCTGTGAGAAAGACGCCAGGTTTTTACTGCTGTCTACTGCCGCAACTGAAACAACAGCGTTGTAAGAAGCAGGGTAAGACATTGGGTCTGTTTCGCTATAGCTTGAACCGTCGTTACCAGCGGCTGCTACAAGTAAAACACCTTGGTTATAAAGGTTTTGTAGCGCGTTAGCTTCGGTCTGGTTTGAACCGCCGCCGCCTAAGCTCATGTTGACTACGTCGGCGCCGTTATCAGCACAAGTTTCAATAGCTGAAACCAGTGAAGATGAATAGCCCCAACCGCTTGAGTTAAATACTTTTACAATGTGCAGATTAGGGTTGCTGCCAATAACGCCGCGAACGCCTAAGCCGTTATCTAAAGCTGCAATGGTGCCGGCTACGTGTGTGCCGTGAGGGCCACCTGCATTGTACCAATTACCGGTGCCGCTATCGTTAGTACCGTTAACGGTGCTGCCGCGCGTACCCATGTCTTCGTGTGGTAGGTCTAAGCCTGAATCGATAACACAGATTTTTTTACCGCCGGCAGATGCAGCTGCAACGCTGTCATCAACTAAATCGGCCTGCACCTGGCTGATACCGTAAGGTACGTCTTGAGCCATGAAACGACGCTTCTGGTCAATTTCGACGTATTCAATGTTAGGGTTTTTCTCAAGGCGCTTTTTCTGTTTTGCGGTAAGTTCAGCTGCAACTGCCAGGTTATGGCGCATGCTGAGTTTTACTTTACCACCGGCCTTTTTGACCATGTTATTTGCGCGAGAGATCGCGAGTTCAGAACGCCCACGGTTCCCCATTTTCTGTACGGCGTTACCATTATTTTTAAATTTAATAATGTAACGTTGCGGAGCGGCGCTTTCGATTTGCTTCTGGTTGTCAAGCAATGGCTGAGCTTGAGAATGCTCAGGTGGTTTTGCAAAAGCAGATGAAACCGACACTGCCAAAGCAGACAGTGTAAGAACACTTAGTTTATTCATAACGTAATATTCTCTTTTTGTTTTTATGTTGGGTTGTAGTTAACCCTTCAAAGAAGGCAGCAGGGGATACGTCGTTTGGCTGCACGAAAATGACGTCGTTTGACATCATTTGTTGCATTTAATAACAAAAAATGAGCAATTTAAAGGAAGAGAATGTAAAGATTGTTTAAAGATTTTACAAAATGTCAACATATGTGACGCTATAGCTTAGGTCTGATATGGCCATTGAAGTATTTGCATGTGTCGATATTTTTCGACCGATAAACTGGTGAAGACGTGATCACCCCCGCCTGTTTGAGTTATAATTCGCACAAATTTCAGCCGCGAAGAGAGAATTATGGGCAGAAACAAGAAAGAATCCATTGTTTTAGAAACGCCTACGGGCTCTGATCACGTGCTGCTGCACTCTTGCTGTGCACCGTGCTCAGGTGAAGTAATGGAGCGCATGGCTGAAGCGGGCATTAAGTTTACGATTTTCTTCTATAACCCGAATATTCATCCTGAAAAGGAGTATTTGCTGCGTAAAGAAGAGAATATCCGTTTTGCGGAAAAGCTTGGCGTGGACTTTATTGACTGCGACTACGACACCAAGAACTGGTTTGAACGGGTGAAAGGCCTGGAATGGGAACCCGAGCGTGGTGAGCGCTGCAGAGTCTGTTTTGATATGCGTTTTGAGCGTACCGCGTTGTATGCGCATGAAAACGGTTTTGACACCATTACCAGTTGCCTGGGTATTTCACGCTGGAAAAATATGGAACAGATAAACGACTGCGGCCAGCGTGCGGTTGCCCGTTATCCCGGGCTGCATTACTGGACCTTTAACTGGCGTAAGAAAGGCGGCTCTGCCCGTATGGTAGAAATTGCCAAGCGTGAGCGTTTTTATCAGCAGGAATATTGTGGCTGTGTTTACTCATTGCGGGACACCAACCGCTGGCGCTTGCAAAATGGCCGCGACCGTATTCAAATTGGGGTTGAGTACTACACCCCTGAATAACCCTTCTTAGAAAAGCCCCGAACGCTGGGAAGAAAGGCGTCCGGGGCTACACGTGAAACTAAAGCTCACTCAATGTCAGAAGTTATAACGGAAGTTCGCCATAACGGTGCGTTGCTGGCCATAGAAACAGTCGCCGCGTGCACCGCATGAGGTAATAACAGTCCGGTCTGTCAGGTTATCCAGATCAAGGCTCAAGCTGTAGTTATCCCAGTCGTAACCAATCATCGCGTCAAACAGCGTGTAGCTTGGCGTTTCCAAGTACAGTGGGTTGCCGTTATAAACTACGTTCCCGTCAGAGGTGTTCCCTACATAGCGAACGCCGGCACCGATTTTAAAGCCATTCCAGTTGTCCGGGCGGTAAGTCCCCCAAACAGAAGCTTGATGATCAGGAGTGGCTGACAGTGGCTTGCCGACCTCAGATGGGATGTTGCTTTTGCTGATAGCTGCGTCGGTGTATGCATAGCTGGCGTAAACGTCCATAAAGTCCCAGGCAAGTTGTGCTTCAAACTCGACACCTTCAATCTCAACTTCGCCTATTTGCACCTGACCGTCCGGGTTTGGCGCATCAGCATCGTTCACCGGGGTTGCCCGGTTCTCTTCTGTAATTTTATAAGCCGCTATGGTTAACAGGTGCTCTGTACCCTGAGGCTGATACTTAATACCGGCTTCCCACTGTTTGCCTTCTAATGGTACATAAGGATTTTCGTACGCATCTCGACCAATAAGTGGAGAGAAAGATTCGCTGTAACTAAGGTATGGAGATAAGCCTCCGTCCATAAGGTACATGAAGCCCAGACGACCCGTTGTCGCATATTGATCGGTAGGGCTTCCGTCTTCAGGGTTATTTGTTGCGCGGTCGCGACGTAAAGCGGCTGAAACGAGCCATTTGTCGTCTATACGCATGTTGTCCTGCACATACACACCCATTTGGTGGCTGGTTAAAGAGGCATAGTCAACAACATCGGATTCGGTTGGTAAGCCTGTTGCCTGCCCGTACACCGGGGCATACAAATCAAGCGGATTCATGGCGCCGTAAGCGTAGTCGTTGTCGGTGTATGAGTCTTGAAAGTCCAGACCGAAGACTAGGTCGTGCTCAACCGCGCCAGTGATAACAGAGCCATGTAACTGCAGGTCACTGGTCCAGGTTCTGGCATCAGCACGTGACAAATAAGAAACGCGGTTAACCGTGCGGTTGTCGTCGGCAAAAACCGGAGGCCAGCCATACATGCTGTTGTAGTCGGCGTGACTGTCGTTATAGCGGCTTGCTAAACGCAGACTCCAGTCCAGGTTTATATCGTGCTCAACAATAGCGGTTAACGCGTCCTGCTCAGTATCGTATTTATCGAAACCCGGCTCCGACACAAAGGTGGAACTGTCAATTTGACCAAACTCGTTCGGGAACAAGGTGCCCTGCCACGGAAAAAACTGCGTACTTGAGCCTGATTCGTTACGCTGAATATTACCAATAAGAGTAATTTTAGTGTCTTCAGAAGCGTGCCAGCTTAAGGAAGGGTTGAGTACCAAACTGTTGTCGGGCACAAAGTCGGTTTGGGTGTCGCTGTCGCGGTACAAGCCAACAAAGCGGCCAGTTAACGACGCGTCATCGTTTAAGGCGCCGGTAATGTCGCCGCCCACTTGCTTGCGTGAATAGTTGCCCAACTGTGCCCAGAACTGACCTTCGGTCTCTGCCTGAGGACGCTTGCTGACTAAATTGATGATACCGCCGGTTGAGCCTTGTCCGTATAAAACTGAGCTTGGCCCTTTCAATATTTCAATTTGGCCTAATGAGTACGGGTTAATACGCACGTTGTTGTAGTAGCCGAATAACGACTTAAGGCCATCTAAATACTGTACTGGAGAGACGCCACGAATTTGTGCCCAGTCGCCGCGGGTATCAACGCCGTAAGGTCCGTTGTATAAACCCGCTACGTAACCAATGGCGTCCTGCACTGTTACAGCACCGAGGTCTTCAATACGGGTTTCGGTCAGAACTGAAACCGATAAAGGGGTTTCAATAATAGGGGTGTCAGATTTTGCACCAGTAGCACTAACGTAAGAGATCAGTCCGCGTGAGCTGACTTTGATGGTTTCCATCATCTCTTCCTGAGTCTTTTCCGGGCTTTCTTCTTGTGCGTGGACGCTGGTGGCGGTTAAGGCGGCCAGAATACTAGCCGCCAGTAAGGTCTTGTGAATGTTCATTGTTCCCCTCAAAAATTAACTGCTGTCTAAATTGAGGTGGATCTTAAATGAAAACGATTCGTATTTAAATAGCTATTTTACCCATTGCTCCGGAAGCTTCCATTTAGCCCTGTGAACTTCGCCGTCCCAGGTTTGCAGAGTCAGCCATACACTTTGTTGAGCCTCGAAATTTTGCGGTGCTATAGCGTGAACGTGTTGCAAAAGCTCACTGCCGTGCAGAATGCCAACATCCTCTTTTTGTAAGGTTTCCAGGCCAACTGGCTCTTCACCAATATTCACGTAACCCTGGCGAATATTGCTGACTTCACCATTATTTACATAGGCTGCAAAGTCTTTTACCCAGTCGTCGTGGTGGGCGTAGGGTGCTTCATTGTCTAAAGGCTGAATTGACACGGTAAAAGGACCAACGGCTTTTTCATCCCAGGCAGGCGGAAACTCGGGTGGCTGCAACTGCTCATACAAAAAGTAAATAGGCAGAATAAGAATTAAGCCGCTGAGTTTAAACTTGTTTCGGTTCCAAAAAGTATTTTTGCGACGCGCCATTACTGAGCCCCCTCGCTTTGCAGCTGTTCCTGAGCTGCAGCTCGTTTCTCTTTCGATGCTTTAACAGTACGCGAGCCCCAGATTAAAAAGCCGGTAATAGACATGGCGGACAGTATCAGCCCGAAAATAAACCAGATGGCTTTAGTCCAGATACCGCCAATGGTGCCGTAATGCAGGGGATCAACAATATGCTGAATGGTTTGCAGCGTATTCATATTTTCCGGTGAAACAGCACGGGCGATCTCACCGTTCCACGGGTTAATATCCAAGCGATAGGAGTACTGATCGTAAAATATAAAGTCGCCGCCGCCCATAATTTTGAACATGTCGCGATTGTGCTCCGGCATCATAATAAAGCTGGGTCTTATGTCCGGGAAACGCTGCTCGGCAATTTGCAAAGCTTGTTCGAAGGAAACCGGTGGTTGTGCTTTTTCACCCATGGGAATGTCAGATACTTCTACTAAAGGTGCATGCTCTTCAATATCGATATCGGCATGCCAAAGCACTTGTTGGGTGAAATACCAGAGGCCGGTCAGGCTCATAACAATAAGGAACCATATAGACCAGGCGCCGCCGTGCTTATGTAAGTCAGTTAATAGTGTTTTCTTGCCCTGCTTAGCGCGAATTTTAGGCTGCGTGTAGGCACGCCAGAATTTTTTGTAAATAACCAGCCCGGTAACTAACGCACCTATCATGACAAATGACATGGCTGAAACTAAATAGTAGCCAACGCTATAGCCTTCTTGCCAGGGGAATAGCAGCCAGCTATGCAACGAGCGCATAAAGTTAATAAAGGTAATTCCCTGGTTCACTTCCTGAATTTCGCCGGTGTACTGGTTTACGTAAGCAATGCCATTCGGAATATTCTCCGCTGAGAAGATAACAGCATTAATAAGGTAAGGCTCGAAAGTCATTACCGTAGTGACGTTGGCAGTTGGGAACTGGCTTTTAACCGCAGCAACAAGTTCTGAAACAGGTTGAGCGGGCAGACCGTCAGGGTTGACTGCACGGGCATTCTCGTTAAATAGCCAGGTGAGCTCGTGGCTGAAGACCGCAATGGTGCCAGTAATACAGATAAAGCAGAACAGTATCCATATAGGTAATGAGCACCATCCGTGTAATTTAAACCATTGTCGTTGCGTCATTCTGAGCCCCCTGGAAATTTTCCAAAATGATATTGTAAATGCGAACAATTATCAAATACAATATTGGCTGATAACAATTCGCATTTACAGTCTGTAGTCGGGAGACAATTCATGAAGGCATTCGCCAAAAGTTTTTTAGCGACAGCAATCACATCGGTGCTGTTAACTTCTACTGCGTTTGCGGTGCAGTCAGAAGCTTCAGACCAAGCTGAACAAAACACCGAGACTAAAGAAAAAATTTTTGAACATATTAAGGTAACGGGGAGTCCGCTTGATAACGCGACAACAGCTACCGGGTTGCCGTTAACTTTACGTCAGACGCCTCAGTCAATTTCGATTATTGATCGCACTTTCATTGACGGTTTTGCACTGGATACGGTCGCTGATGTTATGCAATTTGCCCCGGGTATTCAGGCACAGCAGGCTGAAACGGACCGCTTCTTCTTCCGCTCTCGCGGGCGCGATGTGACTAACTTCCAATTCGACGGCGTGCCCATTGCGTACAACAGTTTCTTTAGTGAAGCTCTGGCCGACTCGGTGGTGTTTGAGCGAGTGGAGATTGTGCGTGGTGCAACAGGCTTGTTAACCGGCGCCGGTGAGCCTTCTGCAGCAATTAACCTTATTCGTAAGCGTCCAAAAACGGAAGACGGCGGTTACGCGAGTGTTGGTGTCGGTTCATGGGATAATTACCGCCTGGAAGCCGACCATTCGCAGACACTTTCTGAAGATGGCGATATTAAAGGACGAGTGGCTTTGGCTTATGAAGAAGGTGAAAGCTATGTTGATCTGTCTGAAAAAGAAAACGCACAAATTTATGCGGTAGTAACGGCTGATTTAACAACCCAAACGCGTTTGACGGTAGGTGCAGACTACAGTGAGCGGAACCCCAAAGGCAGTATGTGGGGCGCATTGCCGCTGTTTTATGACAACGGTACTCAGGCGGATGACTTGCAGGTGAGCACTACAACGGCATCGCCCTGGAATAGATGGGACAGGGAAAGTACCAATGTCTTTGCGCAACTAGAGCATGCGTTTGATAATGGCTGGGATATCCAAATGGATGTTGAACGCCGCGAAGGTGAGATGGACGGGTACCTTTTATACTTTTCTGGCTTCCCGAATCAAGAAACGGGAGAAGGTCTGAGTGCGTCCCCTAATCACTATGTGTCCGATAGAGAGCAAACGTCATTTCGTATTTTAGCTTCGGGTCCGTTTGAGCTGTTTGGTCGCGAGCATCAACTAACAGCTGGCGCTCTATATTCGGAGCAGGACGTTAATGCAACGTCTTATGGTATTACCGATACCGTTGTGGTTCCTAGTCTGTTTGACTGGGGAAATGGAGTGCCTCGTCCTAACTTCAGTGATACAGCTGCATACAGCACGCTAGAGTCTCATACTCAGGAAGGTGTTTATGCTGCCGCGCAGTTCAGTTTAACGGATGAATTTACGGCCATTATTGGTAGTCGCTTAACCAACTACGATTCGTTCTCTGAGTCACCATGGGCGACAAGCGATTATGAGAATTCGAGCGTTAATACGCCTTATGTTGGCCTTGTTTACGATGTAACTGACATTATTTCGACCTACGCAAGTTATACAGAAATTTTTCAGCCTCAGAACGCTCTT
>JBNJGQ010000060.1:0-9711 GCA_051747845.1 Pseudomonadota bacterium | reverse complement strand
AATATTGCTAAGGACGTTAATAGTTTCATAATACACCTCATTTAAAGGACATTTAGGACTTAATAAGTCGACAAGTTAGAAATTTACAAGTTCCTAAAATGCAAAAAACACCAAAACATTTAGCATGCTTTAGTGTTTTTTGTTATGAGCTTTACACTTTACTTACATATTAGGGTAAGTTGGTCCGCCACCACCTTCTGGAACAACCCAGGTAATATTCTGACTGGGATCTTTAATGTCACAGGTTTTACAATGTATACAGTTCTGAGCGTTAATCTGGAAAACTTGTTTCCCGTCTTCCTCAACCACCTCATAAACGCCGGCAGGGCAATATCTTTGCGCGGGCTCTGCGTATTTCGGTAAATTAACCTCTAATGGAATATCAGCGTTTTCCAGCTTTAAATGGCAAGGCTGATCTTCTGCATGGTTAGTGTTAGATAAAAAGACAGATGATAAACGATCAAATGTGAGTTTATTATCGGGTTTAGGGTAATCAATTTCTTTAAAGTTCTCGGATTTACCGGTTGCTTTATAATCCGGTGTCCACTCTTTAAATTTAAAGGGCAACTTACCGCCAAACCAATTTTGGTCGACCATGTTGTAGGCGCCGCCTAACATGGTACCTAATTTATGAACAGCGCCGCCAAAGTTACGAGAGCGGTATAATTCATCAAATACCCATGAACTTTCAAAGGCATCTTTAAAACTGCTGATGTCGTCGTTGGCTTTACCATTTTTAAGCTGTTCAAAGACGCATTCAGCAGCGACCATGCCCGATTTCATGGCGGTATGGTTACCTTTAATTTTAGCAAAATTCAAAGTGCCGGCGTTACAGCCGACAAGTAGACCGCCCGGGAATGTCATTTTCGGTAACGAGTAATAACCGCCTTTGGCAATGGCACGAGCCCCGTAGGATACGCGCTTGCCGTTTTCTATTACTTTCTTAATTGCAGGGTGTGTTTTAAAACGCTGGAACTCCTGAAATGGATTCAGATAGGGGTTAGCGTAGTTGAGGTCCACAATTAAGCCTAAATACACTTGTCCGTCTTCAGCGTGATAAAGGTAACCACCGCCACTGGCATTACTATCGGTCAGCGGCCAGCCGGCTGTGTGAACCACTTTACCCGGTTCGTGAAGCTCTTCTGGTATATCCCAAATTTCTTTAAAGCCTAAACCGTAGTGTTGAGGCGTGCTGTCTTTATCCAGTTCAAACTTATTAATCAGTTCTTTACCTAAGTGTCCACGGCAGCCTTCTGCAAACAAAGTGTATTTAGCACGCAGTTCCATACCTGGCATGTAGCCATCTTTTTCACTACCGTCTTTAGCGACACCCATATCACCAGTTTGAATACCGGCAACGCTGCCGTCTTCGTTATACAGTATTTCGGAGGCTGCGAAGCCTGGGAAAATCTCTACACCAAGTTGCTCTGCCTGTTCCGCCATCCAGCGACAAAGGTTGCCCATACTGGCAATATAATTGCCTTTATTATGAAAGGTTTTTGGCACGGTAAAGTCCGGTAGACGAGTGTGACTATCTTCGTCTTTTAACAGCAATATATCATCGCCGGTGACTTCTGTATTAAGCGGCGCGCCGCGCTCTTTCCAGTCAGGGAAAAGTTCATTTAAGGCACGTGGTTCAAAAACGGCACCTGATAAAATATGCGCGCCAATATCAGCGCCTTTTTCAACAACGCATATCATGAGCTCTTGCTCATTTTCCTGTGCGAGTTGACCGAGTCGACAGGCCGTTGCCAGCCCTGAAGGGCCTGCACCAACAATTACGACATCAAACTCCATACTTTCGCGTTCCACGTTAACCTCCGCTATATTCAGGCAATCTGGATAGGGATAAGCCCTTTATACTGCTGTAATAACTGGGTGATTTGTCGTGCCGGTACGGGCTTACTAAAAAGGAACCCCTGTCCGGTACTACATTCACGTTGTAATAAAAATTCGACTTGTTCTTCTGTTTCAATGCCTTCTGCAACCAATTGAATATTCAGGTTGCGGGCTAAGCTAATAATAGCCTGAGTAATGGTTGCATCGTCTTCATTATGGGGTAGGTCTTTAACAAAAGAACGGTCCACTTTTAATGAGGTCACCGGGAAGTTCTTAAGATACGACAATGACGAGTAACCTACACCAAAATCATCGATAGCCAATGACATTCCGTGTTCACGTACCGAATGCATAAAGCGGGTATGTGACTGAATATTTTCGATAAAGACTTGCTCAGTAAGCTCTAGCTCGACTTTGTTCGGTGGTATCTGAGCTTCATTTACACGTTCCATAATATCATCGACTAACTCAGGTAAGTGTAGCTGCTTTCCTGAAATATTGATCGCGATGCTGAGCTCTTCAAAGCCAATATCGTGCCATTGCTTCAACTGGAGAAATGCTTCCTCCATAACGTATTCCGATATCGGGATGATCAAACCGGTATCTTCAGCCAATGGAATAAACTCATCCGGTGGAATAATGCTGCCGTCGTCGTCAACCCAGCGCACCAAGGCCTCAAGGCCGCTGATACGGCGACTGCTTAACTCAACCTTAGGTTGATAATAAACCGTTAATTGTTGCTTAGAAACGGCGTGACGCAGTCGTTTAACGAGTTCCAGCTTCTTGGTCAAGTCCCGGTGTATGGCTTTATCGTAAACTTTGTAAGTATTACGGCCATGCTCTTTAGCCTGGTAAAGCGCTGTGTCGGCATTACGAATAAAGTATTCGGCGTTAAAGTCGGCATCCTCAGCAAAGGTAATACCAATGGATGCGCTAATAAATAACTCGTAGACATCAACGAAAAAGTGGGTGTCGAGAGCTTGTAGTAATTGTTCAGATAACTTTATAACACTCTCGCGATTGTCCGGCTCCGCTATGGCAAGTAAGAATTCATCACCGCCAGCTCGAGCCAGGACACTGGACTTCGGAGCCAGCTTCGTAATACGGCGGGCAACTCTGCGTAAGAGTTCGTCACCAACGGTATGCCCCAGCGCGTCGTTAACTTCTTTGAACCGGTCTAAGTCGATAAAAAGCAAAGCTGCTTTCTTCTGCGGAGACTCAGTTTCCAGCCATTCACCCAAAATACGTTTTAGCGCATTACGGTTTACCAGTCCGGTGAGCGAGTCGTGTTCGGCAAGGTATGCCATTTGCTTTTCAATGCGCTCTCGCTCGTCAATCTCACTATAAAGTTCAATGTTTGAATCAGCCAGTTGCTGCGCCTTAAAGCGGCTTTGTCCCAGAATATAAAGCACAAAAGTCAACATACTGGTAACCAGTAGTCCGGCAATTAAAGCGGCCACTGATATACCACCGCGCAGTTGTTCCAAATGATTTGTGGTAGGCCAAACCGAAAGCTCCCAACTGTTGCCGACTAACTGTAACGAGTGATAATGAGACCACTCATCACGTAACGAGGAGTCCCCGGCAAACTGGAAAAGTACGTCATCTTCACTTCGTACGCTGAGTTGAAAACCTTCACTAATATTACTGCGCACAACATTACTGAATAGACTTTGTAGACTAATGATAAACCCCAGAAAACCCGGGTTTTGCTCTCGTTCAACCCGGACGAAAATGGCAATGTCGCTACTAATACGACCGAGGTTTCCGGCAGGTCCCATCATGGCATGCCGGTTACCTTCCGATGTTTCCAGTTTTCCAAGCAGGGAGGTCTTAGCGAAAGAAGTGCCTAATAATTCCGGTTGTTCATTTTGAGGGTATATTAATTCAATCTTGAGATCGTCGTTAAGCCAGGCGATACCTTGCACGTTTTGATAGTACAAGGTAACGATATCGGCATTTTCCTTCCAACGTTCCTTTATGGTCAGATCACTGCGTTCCCATTCTCGCGCCAAGAGTTCAGCGACAAACAAATGTGAAACCAGACTTTGTCGGATATCACGCTGTAAGCTGTAGGTTTCAGCCTCCAGTGCGTCGTGGACAACTTGGTTTTCTTGATAACGCAAATAGCTAAAAGCGGTAACCGTAATAACCAAGCCAACAATGGCTGCTACGACCGCCTGCCGTGATCCGTGCAGGAACATCATGGATTAACGCAACTCCTCTCTATCACGGAAGTAATCCAGTGCTTCTGGGTTTGCCAGAGCATCAGTGTTTTTCACAGGCTCACCGTGAACCACATTACGTACCGCTAATTCAACTATCTTACCGCTTATAGTACGGGGTATATCGTCAACCTGCAAAATTACAGCAGGAACGTGACGCGGAGTCGCGTTTGCGCGAATGGTTTTCGCAATGGTGTGACGCAGCTCGTCATTAAGCTCTATACCTTCTCTGAGCTTAACGAAAAGAACAACACGCTCGTCATCCTGATATTGCTGACCAATGGCGATGCTTTCCAATACTTCATCAACCTTTTCTACCTGACGGTAAATTTCAGCGGTGCCAATACGTACGCCACCAGGGTTAAGAACGGCATCGGAGCGGCCGTATATAATCACGCCATCGTGCTCTGTTAGCTCGGCGAAATCGCCGTGGGCCCAGGTATTTTCAAAGCGAGCAAAATAGGCATTGTAATAGCGCTCACCGTCATCATCCCCCCAAAAGCTTACTGGCATACAAGGAAATGAGTTTTCGCAGACAAGTTCGCCTTTTTCGCCACGAACTGGCTTGCCGTTATCGTCATAAACATTAACGGCTAAACCTAGCCCCCGACACTGCAATTCACCACGGTACACAGGTAGGATAGGGCAGCCAAGGGCAAAGCAAGAAACAATGTCAGTACCACCGGATATAGACGAAAGGCAAAGGTCTTTTTTAATGTCGCGATAAACGTAATCGAAGCTTTCTGGCGGCAGCACGGAACCTGTGGTTAAGATACTGCGCAGTTTTTCCAGCTTGTGGCTTTCTCTTGGTTTAACGTTGGCTTTTTCAAGTGCAGCTAAGTATTTTGCGCTGGTACCAAATACGGTAATGCCTTCTTCGTCAGCAACGTCCCATAGAAATTCAGGTTCCGGTGCAAAAGGAGAGCCATCAAATAAGGTGAGGGTTGCGCCAACAGCCAAGCCGCTGACTAACCAGTTCCACATCATCCAGCCGCAGGTAGTGAAATAGAACAGGTTGTCGTCGCGATCGAGATCTGTGTGCAGACCGTGCTCTTTTACATGCTGCAATAACGTGCCACCGGTACCGTGAACAATACACTTAGGTACGCCCGTGGTGCCAGATGAAAACATAATATAGAGCGGATCATTAAAATTTCGAGGAACAAAGTCTATTTGTGTTTGTTCGGCATCGCCGAAGTCCTTCCAGGCAAAAACATTTTCACCTTTAAGGCGGTCTTTTTGCTGACTGAAATTGACGACAACGGTGGCTTCAATGCTTTTTATTTCTTTTATAATATCGGCTGTCTTGCTTTTTATATTCAGGTTTTTGCCGTTATAAAAGTAGCCGTCAACGGTAATTAATACTTTTGGCTCTATTTGACCGAAGCGGTCAAGCACGCCCTGAACACCAAAGTCCGGAGAGCAGGATGACCAGATAGCGCCGATACTGGTCGTTGCCAGCATACCTATAATAGTTTCGATGCAGTTGGGCATCATGGCTGCAACACGGTCACCAGCCTCGACTCCGCGTTGACGTAAGCCTGCGGCAAAGGCGGCTACTTCGTGATTAAGCTCCGCATACGTCAGTTGTTGTCTTGCGCCGTTTTCACCACGAAAAATAAGAGCGATATGATCGTCTTTATGGCGTAACAAGTTTTCAGCAAAATTTAACTTAGCTTCAGGAAACCATTTGGCCCCCGGCATTTTTTCTTTATCGGTGACGATAGTCGAGCCTTTCTCACCAGTGACATCAAAATAATCCCACACCATAGACCAGAAGCTCTCGTCGTTGTCGACGGACCATTGGTAAAGATCGTGGTAATTGGCCAGTGCGACGTTTTTTTCTGTATTCACTTGTTGCAGGAAATCCGTCATGCGGGCATTGGCGATGGTATCTGCTGACGGCTGCCACAATGCTTCTGAAGTCATGTTTAGTCCCCTTGTTTTGCCAATTCTGCTATCGCGACTTGTGAACGGGGGCCATGCGCTAAATGCTGACAAATATCGGCCCCGGCTGCGATTAACTTGTTCAGATCGATACCGGTTTTAATTCCCATACCATTTAGCATGTAAACCACATCTTCGGTGGCAACGTTACCACTGGCCCCTTTAGCGTAAGGGCATCCGCCTAAGCCAGCAACGGCCGTATCAATAGTGGCAACGCCTAATGGAAGGCACGCCATAATATTAGCCAAAGCCTGTCCGTAGGTATTATGAAAGTGCAATGCCAGCTTTTCCATGGGCACTTTTTCGGCTACCGCAGCGAGCATTTCTTGCGCTTTTAAGGGGGTTCCCACACCTATGGTATCGCCCAGTGAAACTTCGTAGCAGCCCATGTCATAAAGTGCCTCAGCAACTTTGACAACATTTTCCAACGGCACCTCACCCTGGTAAGGACAACCTAAAACGCAGGATACATAACCTCTGACAGGTATGTTTTTCTCTTTGGCGGCTGCAATAACCGGCTTAAACCGCTCCAGCGACTCATCAATACTGCAGTTTATGTTTTTTTGTGTAAAGGCTTCCGATGCGGCTCCGAATACAGCAACTTCGTCCATATTAGCTGCAACGGCTGCTTCAAAACCTTTCAGATTGGGAGTTAACCCCGCGTAGGTAATGCCCGGGCGGCGCGTTATTTGTTCCATAACGGCACTGCTGTCGGCCATTTGCGGCACCCATTTAGGACTCACAAAGCTGGCACTTTCAATGTAGGAAACGCCGGCATCAGCCAGCGCTTCAATCAAAGCAACTTTCGCACCTACAGAAACGGCCGTTTCATTTTGCAAGCCGTCACGAGGGCCTACTTCGACGATCTTTATCTTTTCTGCAAGGGTCATTGTTACTCCGCTTCATTAACTGCTATAAGCTCGTCACCGTCACTGACTAAGTCACCAGCGGCGAAGAAAATGTCTGTAACCTCACCTTCATGCCCGGCGCGAATGGTGTACTCCATTTTCATGGCTTCCATGATGACAAGCGGCTGGTCTTTTTCAACAGTATCGCCTTTTTCAACCAGCACTTCCATGATGGTACCGTTCATTGGCGCAACATGGCCACCATGAGCGGCCTCATCAGACAGCGTGTCTGCTACGCGGTGTCGATGGAAAATAACAGGACCATTATCGGTAAACACGGTAATTTGTTGGTCATCGGCACTGACATAACGATGATAACGCATACTGCCCGCAGTCAACGTGAGTTTGTCGTCGGTTAAAGACGCCTGCCAGCGAATGCTTTCATCATCAACCTGCTGCAAGAATTCTCCTGAGGCAGTTTCAATAAGTGATATAGCATAAGTTTCTTCGCCAAACTGCAGGGGAACGGTGTGCGTAGCGGCTGAATTCATTCTAAACGCGTTGCCACTTTGCCACGGCGAAGTACCGCGCTGCTGTTGACGCTGACTAATATCAAACAAAGCAGCTTCGGTCGCAATTTGTTGATAATTCACAGAGCTATCCGGCAACAAGTCTTCCTGATGTTGCTGAATGAATTCAGTTGTCAGGTTGGTTCTCACAAACTCTGGGTGCGAAGCCAAACGATGTAAAAAGTCGACGTTAGTCGTCAGGCCGGTTAAACGGTATTCGCGTAAAGCTCTCTGCAGACGCAGCAAAGCACGAGTACGGTCAGTGTCCCAGACAATCAGTTTCGCAATCATTGGGTCGTAGAAAGCGGAAATTTCATCGCCTTCTTCAATACCGGTATCAATGCGAACGCCGTTTACTTCTTCTGGCGTGCGCAAGTGCTTAATAGTACCAGTGCAAGGTAAAAAGTCATTGTCCGGATCTTCTGCGTAAATACGTGCCTCAAACGCGTGACCGTTTACCTGAATGTCGTTCTGTGCCAGAGGAAGCGGCTGACCGGAAGCGACCAGTAACTGCCATTCGACTAAATCCTGACCGGTGATCATTTCCGTAACCGGATGCTCAACCTGTAAGCGGGTGTTCATTTCCATGAAATAGAATTCGCCACTTTGGTCAAACAGAAACTCAACCGTTCCTGCGCCAACGTAGTCTATTGCCTGAGCGGCGCGAATGGCGGCTTCGCCCATTTCTGTGCGTGTTTTTTCGGTTAACGCCGGAGCCGGAGCTTCTTCAAGCACCTTTTGGTGACGGCGCTGTACCGAACAGTCGCGCTCTGCCAAATAAACGGCGTTACCGTGTTCATCGGTGAATACCTGAATTTCCACGTGGCGCGGGTTACGAATAAACCGCTCCATCAGCATTTTATCGTTACCGAAAGAGGACTTAGCTTCGCGTTTTGCCGAGTTCAGAGCTTCATCAAATTCGTCCATGTTTTCGACCACACGCATACCTTTACCACCGCCGCCGTACGCAGCTTTCAGCAGTAACGGGAAACCAACTTTTTCAGCTTCTGCCTTTAAGGTTTCGGTGTCTTGCTCGCTACCATGGTAGCCTGGAACCAGTGGAACGCCGGCGTCCTGCATAATAGATTTAGCCGCGCTCTTAGAGCCCATAGCGGCAATGGACGATACCGGCGGTCCCACAAAAATGATATTGTTCAGCTGGCATTGGTCAGCGAAATCTTCGTTCTCTGAGAGAAACCCATAGCCCGGGTGAATGGCTTCAGCACCGGTTTGTTTAGCAGCAGCAATGATTTTATCGCCACGCAGATAACTTTCAGTACTTGCTGCCGGACCAATGTGCACAGCTTGATCCGCCAGTTTCACGTGGCGTGATTTGCGATCGGCATCGGAGAATACCGCTACGGTGCGAATTCCCATTTTTTTAGCTGTGGCAATAATACGACAGGCAATTTCACCACGGTTCGCAATCAATAATGTTTTGATCATAATGAGACCTGTTGTTAACTCTGTTTAAGCCAGGCGGCGTCGCGTTTTTCAAGAAACGCACTGAGTCCTTCCTGACCTTCGTCCGACACGCGAATTTCGGCAATGGCTTTAATGGTGTGTTCACGTACGTCTTTATCGATTGGACGCGAACCGACATTGCGAATCAGTTGCTTACAGGCGTCTACTGCTTGTGGACTATTCGCTAAAAGTGTGTCTAATAACTTATTCAGTGGTTCTTCGAAATCTTCTACAACTTCGTTGACCAGGCCAAGCTCCTGCGCTTTGTCGGCAAAGAAACGTTCTGCTGTCAGCATATAGCGACGTGACTGGCGTTCGCCAATGGTGCGGACAACATAAGGACTGATAACCGCAGGAATAAGTCCAATTTTAACTTCACTCAAGCAGAAACTACTGCGCGGTTGCGCCAGTACAATGTCACAGCAAGCGGCAAGGCCTACCGCGCCACCAAAGGCCGCACCTTGTACTAACGCAATGCTGGGCTTACTAAGTAAGTCCAGGCGTTCCATTAGCAGGCCAAGCTCGCCGGCGTCATCCACGTTTTGCTGGTAGTTTTTATCAGCCATGGAGCGCATCCAATTCAGATCCGCACCGGCAGAAAAGTTTTTACCCTCTGAGCGAAGCACCAGCACTCTCGCGCTGGCACTTTCTTCAACCTCTTTTAACGCCTGTAGCAGCTCTGCGATCATCACATCGTCAAATGCGTTGTGAACATCCGGCCGGTTTAACGTCAGTGTCGCAACGCCCTGATCGTTGATATTGAGTTCCGTGTATTTTGCCATGGTTAATAACCTCCGATTACATGCGGAAGACGCCAAA
>JBNJGQ010000059.1:0-9761 GCA_051747845.1 Pseudomonadota bacterium | reverse complement strand
CATGAAAAAATCTGGCAGCGCGGAGATAAGCGCCGGGCAGCGGTTGGTCGAGAAAGCGCGATACTTGGATAAAGAGGGCAGAGCGAGTTTCCCGCTCTCGCTCTTGCTGGTTCTGTTATTTGAAATGCGCGGCTATGTGGCCGCCATTATCTCCCTTACCTTTGCTGAAGATCGTACCCGCCTGCTAAAACTTTTCTATACCAGCTCAGAGCAGTTTGGGCTCATGCTGCTGGTTGGATTACCGGCATTAATGGTTCTGCTGGCAACAACCTTTGCCGGCGAAGATGAGCGTAACTGGGCTAATGCACTCATGCGTTTTGCTCAACCCTTGTTATTACTCTCGCTTATTGTCGATGCGACACTAATTTTATGGTTGTTTATTGAACAACATGGTGCGTTTTCGTTCGGTCGGGCGGGCATTGTATTTGGTTGGTTTATCTGTGGCTGGTACCTGTTAAAGTCGCGGCATTGGCGGTTTTATCGCCAGCACTTAGCTAGTCGTTACTGAAACGGCCGTCTAAGTAATACCATTTGCCATCTTCTTGCAGGAAGTCGGACTGTTCTTCCATAAAAGCTACGTCATCACCGTCTTTGTAAAAGGCCCGGAAATGAACTTGCCCTTTATTCTGGTCTACGCTGGATGAAATTACCTGCAATTTAAGCCAGTTCGGAGAGTCACTTAAGTCGAGCAACGGCGGGCGCGAGCTACTATGCCAAGTGGCTTCTAAGTAGCCGGCCAGGCGGCCGACAAAGGCACTATAGCGTGAACGCATAAGTGCTTCCGGGGACTGGGCTGTTGCTTTTCCGCTATGATAAGCGTAGCAACAGTCCTGATAGGTTTTATCTAAGCCGCAAGGGCAAGGTTCTGTCATTTTCATAGCGCGAACTTTACCAGTACGCGCCGTGATTTCAACTGCAATTTTAGTCGTTTTTACCTGAATGGTTCTTACCCAGCCCGCCACTAATAGTTAACTGTAAGGCATCAGAAGGTTTCATGGTAAGAGACTCAACACAGTCGCCCGGAACAATCACCATATAACCGCCTACGTTGTAACTCATGGGTAAGAATACCGCGACCTGGTCTTCTTTCATGAGTTCGGACAGGCGATCTCCTTTTATGCCACTTTTTTTAGTGACAATGCCAATAAGGCGCAGATTACTGCCGGGTAGGGTCACCAGTACAACAGACTCTTCAGCAAAGTTCTTACCTGACATCATCTCGAACACATCATTAATTGTGCCGTATAAGCTGCGTAGCAAGGGTAACCGGGTCATCAGCCTGCCGGGGAACTGCCAGAGCCAGTCGATAAAACGCCAACGCGAGCTGAATCCAATGAGCAGGGCGATACCGAGAAAGCTGATAAAGGCTAAGCCAGGAAAGTAGGATGATTCACCTACAAGGGTTATCCATATAGGTTTAAGCCAGGTTTCTATCGTCACTAACAACCATTGCAGCAAGGCAAACGTCACAACAATGGGCAGTAAAATGGCTAACCCTTTAAACAGGTACTGTATGGTGGTTTTCATTATCTAAGCCTTGTGGCGTAAAGTAACTCACATTGTGAAAGCAATAGCTTAATCGGACAAGTAATATTCTATGGTGGACACCACCCGTATTTTTTTCAGGTGAGGGTTATGGCGATCGCGTGCGCTGATACTAAACTGTCCTTGTCGTGCTTGCTTTATTTTGCCGAGCTCAGAGTTAGAGTCTAAGGCAAATTTTTCGGCGACTTCGCGCGCTTTCTTGGTAGCTTCTTCTATCATTTCAGGTTTTACTTGGTTTAAGCGTGTAAACAAATAGTCCGGTTGGGCCTGATAGCTATCGGTAGTAAAGACAATACCTTCTTTACCCAGCTCGCCAAGAAGGCTCATGACACCGCGAACTTGCTCAACGTTTTCGGAATAAACTGTAATGGTTTTTGTGGCTGTATAACGAAATTCTGCAGGCTGGGAAGAACCATAGCTTTGTGCAGACTTATCCGTGATAGAAGGCGCCGATGAGGAAATTTCATCTCGGTTAATGCCTTTGCTTTGCAGAAACTCAATGACCTTTTGGTTGGATTCCTCAATGGTTTTATAAATGGCGGTTAAATCATTACTGGCAGTCGTAAATTGAATGGGCCAGATAACGGTGTCAGCAAGGTATTCATGTTCTGAAAGTCCTTTTACAGTAACCGTGCGCTCCATCGACTTATGCTCAAGTATTGCATTTGAGCCAATAACAGAAATAATGGCGAAGCTGATGATCAGCGAAATACCGAGTATCAGAGTGTTTTTAGTTGAGCTCATTTCAACTCCCGTTGTGATTTACTTACCTACACTATAGGACAAAATTCGTGACAAATGGCTGTAGGGCAGTTGGGTTTTCTCGTGCCAGTGGTTAAACGTGCTTTGTGCCTGTTTCAGACCTTTTTGGCTGGTGGGGGAGGCATCTATTAACTTGTAATTGGTTAATGCGGTGACAACGTCATTGGACATAATAAAACCGTCCCAGCCAAGTTCGCGCAGAACGTATTGTGGAGTAACGCCACCCAAGCGTGCGCCGTTCTTTTTCAGGTAGTTCAGCAACTCTGCTTGCCGACTCGATGGCCACTGTGCTAAAAAACGGCCGAAGCTGCCGTATTCTTCGGATATTTCCACAATCATACGGGCGTTGGCTGGAACGGTATTTATTTTTTGCTGGTTGCGAACAATACGCTCATCTTTTGACAGTTCTTCTAATACCTCTGGCGGTACCTGTTGCCAGTAAAGCGGGACAAAGCCTTTAAAAGCTTCCTCAAAACCTGGCCATTTCGCCTCAATAATTCGCCAAACAAAGCCCGCGCGAAAAATACAGCGAGTAATAGTAGCAAGTACGTCCCGGTCTTCGAGTTGTTCTAATTGGCTTACGGACGATACTTTAGGCAGGCGTGCAAGCATCGCACTTTCGCCACCTTTACGCTGAGAGGCTCTGTCATAGAAACGAGAAAAGTCGGTTGTTATATCGGTCATTGTCTTCCTGCTTTTTAATCTAGCATCCAGTCTGCAATGGCGCGGCAATGAAGTTCGGTGGTATCGAACAATGGCAGGGCAGAATGTTCCTGCTGAACCAACAGACCAATTTCAGTGCAGCCTAAAATAACGCCTTGTGCGCCTTGCGCTGCCAGATCCTCAATAATTTTTAGGTACTGTTTGCGCGCATTATCGGTAAACTGGCCATGGCACAGCTCTTTAAAAATAATGCTGTCGACGGTATTACCGTCACTTTCCCCAGGTATTAGTACCTTAATGTTTTGCTGTTCAAGACGCTCTTTATAAAAAGGTTGCTGCATAGTGAAGCGTGTACCCAGCAGCCCGGCCTGGTTGACGCTGTTTTGTTTAAGATGGTCCGCAACAGCGTCGACAATGTGCAGTAAGGGCAGTTTAACGGCATCTTCCACTTGTGGAGCCACTTTATGCATCGTATTTGTTGCTATAACAATACTTTCGGCGCCAGCTCTCTCCAACTGCTGAGCTTTACCAATAAGAGCCTGTGCAGCGGCACTCCAGTTACCCTGATTTTGCATCTCCTCAATGGGTGCAAAGTCGACGCTGGTAAGAAGAATTTCGGCACTGTGCAGGCCACCTAGGCGTTTATTTATTAGCTGGTTCAAACGTTTATAATAAGTACTGGTTGACTCCCAGCTCATGCCACCAATAATGCCGACAGTTTTCATCAAGGATCTCCGCAATAGGCTTTTAAATACAGCCTACCGCAGTTCTCCTATTAAGTTAATTCCAGGGTTAACTTTTACCTCACGCGTTTGAATACTGTTCGTTTAGTCAAATGAACGAGACTTAAGGATCTCCGGTTTTAAGAAAGGTTTCTCACCGGTGTTGTCATGGTCACCCAAGACTTTTCCGTTTATCTCTTGTCCGTATAAAGACCATTGATAAAAATTCTTATATTTTTCTCTGGTCTCTTGTATATCGCCGGTGTAACGAGGATCCTGGGGGCGTTCATGTGCGTTGATGAAGTACGCGACATTCCAGGCTTCTTTATCACTTAAGCGGCCTGGTTGGCCTAATGGCATATTGTTCTGAATAAATGACGCTGCGGTAAATACTCGAGTCATGCCTGCCCCCCAGTTATATGAACCGTCGCCCCATAAAGATGGAAAAACAACATCACCGTCGACTGTTTTGCCTTGACCATTTTGGCCGTGACAGACCGCACAGTTTTCCTCATAGACTTTTTTACCTGCATCGAAGCTAATATCCTCAGGCATTTGCTTTCCTAAGTGGTTAAAACCTCGTCCGGCAATATTGCTATCGTATACTTTTGCGCCTTTCGCCATGTACTGATGATAGGCAACCATTGCCAGCATGTCGTCACTACCATACTCAGGCGGCTTACCATTCATAGAAAAGGAAAAGCAGCCGGCGATACGTTCTTCCAGCGAGTTAACATGTTGGTTTTTACCGCGAAAGTCAGGCAGCGTGGTTGCTGCAGGCCAAACCGGACCCGCCCAGGGCTTACGACCTTCCCCCATGTGACACGACTTACAGTCCATATCATTAAATACATACTCACCGCGATATTGCTGTGTATTCATGAACATGTCGCGACCTTTTAGAATAACTTTTCGAAGCTCTTTATGAAGGTTTGGGTCGTTCTCAATATCGCTTAGTGTCGGTGCTTTATGAACATATTTCCCTTCGTCGAATTCAGGTAATTTTACCTCGCCCGGTGACTGTGACTGTGCGATAGCAAGGCCGGCAATAGAAATTCCAATTAAAGATAAAGTTACTTTTAGTGAAGTATCCATAGTTGAGCTCCTATTCTGCAGCTGGTATTGAAGCTAGATAAGCTGAAACCGCTTCGATTTGTTCATCGTTTAGCCGCTTAGCCACAGCTTCCATAAGCTGAACTTTATCCGTTTTACGGTCGCCGTTTTTCCAGCCATTAATTTGTTGCTTGATGTAGCTGGCATGCTGACCCGCTATGCCCGGAAAGTTTTCATCAACGCCGTGGTTATTAGGACCATGACAACTGCTGCACGGGGGGATGTATTCATCCCAGTTGCCAATATTGACCAAGCGCTCGCCTTGCTCCAAAAGCTCGGCATTAGCATTACTTGCGGTGCTCGTTGGTTTATCCAGACTCGCGTAATAAGCTGCGATATCCTGCAGTTGTTGGTCATCGAAGTTGTCTATATTCATGGACATGACCGCATTGTTTCGATCGCCCGTTTGATAGGCTTTTAGTTGTCGGTATAGGTATTGCTCATTCATGCCGGCTATGTATGGGAATGCACCGGCTGCATTACCTTCGCCATTAGGACCGTGACAAGCCATGCAGGGAGCGCCGCTACCATCACCTTTGGTTGATAGTTGCTTACCTGATTCAGGATTTCCTTTAGCTGAGGCGTCAAAAGAGATTCCAAAAAGTAGAGCCGCTATTCCACAAATTATTGCTAATCCTTGTTTCTTAATCATAGTAATACCCTATATTTAATGACGAGTATGATAGTCAGTATAGTAGTAGATAATTTATTATAGCCATATTAATTGTAAGGTTATTGAAAAAGGATTAACTATGAGACTTTCGAAGCTTGCAATTGCATTACTTGCGGGAGGTTTTTGGATTGCTTCTGTACAAGCGGAAACGAGACTTTCGAGCCAGCTGTTCATTAATGCAAGTAATATTCAACAGCAAAATCTGGACTCAGAGATAGAAGGCTGGGAACTGGATTTAAAACGTTTTTATCTCGACGTTAACCATAAGTTCAATGACAAATGGAGCGCAGTAGTGACGACTGACGTTCAGTGGCGTCGCCAAAGCGATCCGACCGACGTCTGGTTCCGTCATGCTTATGTTCAGAGCAAGTTGCCGAACGGCCAGCTTCTGCAGCTGGGTGTGGCACCATTGCCCTGGATTGATTACATTGCCCGCAAAGTGGGTTACCGCTATGTCGACCCAAGCCTGACGCCAATGAATCAGTTTGCGGGACCTACGGACTTAGGTGTTCATTACACGAATAAGAACGATAATGTTAGCTATGCAGTATCTGTTGTGACTGGTGGAGGGTTTAAGAAACCAAGAGTAGGGGACTCTGTCGACGTTGAAGCCTATGCCGCCTGGCATGCAGCGCCTGGGCTGGATATTGCTATAGGTGGGTATCGCGGAGCACGTACCCAGGATAAAGGCGACGCTCCGAAGATTAATACTGCCGAGCGCTTTAATGCCTCCATCAATTACCAAATTAAAAAGATGCGTCTTGGCATTGAATATGTTCACAATAATAACTGGGCTCAGGTAGCCAGTCCTGTGGAAGATGCTAAAAGCGGCTGGGGAAGCTGGGCGAGCTATCGCTATGCACCAAAGCACTCGGTTTTCGTGCGTTACGATACAACTAAGCCAAGCCGTCGTTTAAACCCGGATTATGAAAAAGATTATGTCCAGATTGGATGGGACTGGAAAGTCGCACTTTATGTTACCGTCGCTTTAGTTGCTAAACAGGTTGAAGAAAGTAGTAAGGAATTTGAGCGCGAGTCTTATGAATTTGGTTTGTGGAGTATGTGGAACTTTTAAATACCTTCCTTAAGTTAGAACTAACCTTTTGTTTTAAAATAAAATTATAGATCTTCTTACTCCTGCCTAAAAGATACTGATCAAAAATCAAACTCTTTTCTTAATTGAACGTTCAATTAGTTAAGTTTGATTTTAATTGAATGATCAATTAACCTTAACGCCGTTGTCACATTAGCCTCATACATTAAGGAACTTCACTACAACACAAGAAACAGGAACTTTTATGAAAACTTATGTGCCTATGAAGCAAAGCTTAATTGCACTATCTGTACTATCAGCATTATCAGCTACCTCCCTGCCAGCAATGGCGCAAGACAGTCAAGATCAGCAAGCAGAAGAAGAAAAAGAACAAATGGAAGCGATTGTGGTTACTGGCCGCAGTGTTTCTTATGCGAATAACGCCGCTTCTGCAGAAATGAAAAAGCAACAAACGTCTATGACCAGCGCTTTGGCAATGGTTGATAACTTACCTGGCGTTTTGGTAAACGAAGGTGACCCGTTTGGCTCTGATGAGTGGTCAACCAGCATTTCTATTCGCGGTTTTCAGTTAGATTTAGAATCTCAGCAAATTGGCATGACCGTAGACGGCATTTCTAACGGTAACTCAAACTATGGCGGTGGTACTAAAGCCAGCCGTTACATTGATACTGAAAACTTACGTGGCACGGAAGTTTCTCAGGGTACAGCTGACATTAGCTCTCGCTCGAATGAGGCTCTGGGCGGTACTTTGAACTTTACGACTATTCGCCCTGCGTACGAAGAGCAGTTTACGGTAAGCACTACCATTGGCGAGCATAACGCGCAAAAATTGTATGCACGTTATGACACCGGGGAAATTGCTAAGGACACTTACGCATGGTTCTCTCTATCTAGCCAACAAAACGATGACTACATGGATGGCTCGGTAACCAATACGCGTGATCACGCTGAAGGTAAAATTATCAGCCGCGTTGGTGACGTAGATTTAACCGGTTACGTGAGTTACGACGACGCTCAGGAATATACCTATCAACGGGTTTATGGTTTAGCACAGTATGAACAGAACTCTGAGTGGGACGGTCTGACTGAAGACTGGACAGGCATTCCTTATCAAGACCAGGCTTGGCGTGAAGGTTGGGTAACTGAACGTGAAAACTTGTTCGGTTATGTAAAAGCAGATTTCATGCTGGGTGAAGTGGATGTAAGCACTAACGTTTATTATCACGAAAACGAAGGTGCTGGTAAGTGGATTCCATATTACATCGCTGATGTTACCGACGACGGTGCAGGAAACCCTCACTCGGAACTGGACCCTTCAACCACAGCTTACGGCGGTTCTTCACAAGGTTTTATCTATTTTGTTAACCGCGACGGCCAGTCATTATCACCTGAAGCAGGCTGCGAGAGCTCAATTGGTTACCCTTATGGCGGCGGCGGAGCCGAAGTAGACCCTGGTTGCTATGAGCAAGGCGCTATGCCGGTCAGTTCGCATCGTCACACTCACTACGAGAAGCAACGCTACGGCGTCAATGGTGATTTTGTATGGGATACCACAATTGCCGGTATGGCAAACACCTTGCGTGGTGGCTTCTGGTACGAAGATTACCAGCGTGATGAGTATCGTGACTGGCATAAAACCATTGATGCAGCAGCTAGCCCGCGTCCTGAAAGCAACCCTTACTGGGTTCAGTACAGTCGTGAATTCCCGGTCGAAACTTTGATGTACTACATTGAAGACGAGATTGATGCCGGATTTGCGAAGTTCCGTTTGGGCGCGAAAAAGTTTGATGTTGAAGTTTCTAAAGAGGACCAGTTTAATCCTGATAACAATCTGAGCGTCTCTTCTGACTCGGATGCTTTATTGTCAGCCGGTTTTGTTGCACCTTTACCGATGAATGGACTGGAAGTGTTCGGTGGTTATGCCGAAAACTTTGCAGCAGTTAAGGATGCAGTATTAGAGCGTGACGATACGGATGTAAGCCAGGTTGAGCCGGAAACAGCGGACAATATTGATTTAGGTCTACGCTATTCAACGCCGGGCTTTAATGCAAGTTTGACTTATTATGATATTAGCTTCGAAAACCGTATTACTTTTGTCAGCAATGAAGACGTTGACGGTATCGACTTCTTAGAAGCGGCAGCCGGTGGTTATGTCAACACAGGTGGTATTGAGTCTGACGGTATAGAAGCATCACTGGACTACAACCTCAGTGATAATCTTGGTGTTTATGTGTCTTATACAAAAAATGACTCAACCTATACGGATGAAGCATTCCGCGGTAATACCGTACTGGGCAGTGCTCAGGACATGGCCGTTGTTAGCTTTGATTACACTAAAGGCGACTTCTATGCCGGCTTTAGTACTAAGTATGTCGGTGAACGCTACTTAGACCAGGCTAACACTCAGGAAAGCGACTCTTATGTTGTGAGTGACCTTTACATTGGTAAGACCGTTTATGACATTGGTGGTGCAATTGACAGCATGGAGCTGAGCTTCACTGTGAATAATGTCTTTGACGAAGACTACCTTGGTACTATCGCTCCGGGAGCGGGCTGGATTGGCGCGCCACGTACGGCAGCGCTTAATGCTAAGTTTGTATTTTAAAACTACCCCGAACCACATGCGGTTAACGCCGCATGTGGTTGCTTTAATAGCAAGCAACAACAAGGTAATAAATACACATGTATAAACTATTAGCACTATCCACATTACTACTGAGTGGTTCCGTTTTTGCCGATGCCCCAGGCCGAATTTTATTTGGCTCATGTTCGCATCAGGACAAAGATATTCCCATTTTTAACAGCATTATTGATGACGAGCCCGAAGTTTTTGTGTTTCTTGGGGACAATGTGTATGGCGACACAGAAGACATGTCAGTGTTGCAGAATAAATATGAAAAACTGGGCTCCAAGCCGGGTTTTAAAGAATTAAAAGAGCAAGCAGAGCTCATCGCTATTTGGGATGATCATGACTACGGTGCTAACGATGCCGGGAAAGATTACCCCAAGAAAGAAGCTTCAAGAGATATTATGCTGGACTTCTGGGACGAGCCTGAGAACTCCCCGCGTCGCACCCGTGAAGATGGTATTTACACCTCTTACACTTACGGTGAAGGTGAAGAAAGCATCCATGTAATTTTGCCTGATTTGCGCTGGAACCGGGATGATATTGCTCACGTAACACGTGAAGAGTATGCAAACGATCGTGAACCGAAAAAGATGGGGCCTT
>JBNJGQ010000058.1:0-9800 GCA_051747845.1 Pseudomonadota bacterium | reverse complement strand
CGGCGGAATTCACACCGACTGTATAACTCAGCTAGCTTTTCGCTGTCTGCAGTTTGTATGGTCAACTCTTCCGGCTGCAAGTCCATAGCCACATTAAGCTTAATGGTTGCCAACTCTCGGGACATAAGCAACTGATCTTTATACTCGTTCAGTTTAGCCGGCATGGTTTTCGCGCCGCGAAATGAGAGTTCACTTACCGCATCGACATTTTCATAAATGGCATCAATGCTTGGAATTTGTTGCAACATTGCCTGTGCCGTCTTTTCACCAACTTTTGGCAGCCCCGGAATATTGTCCGAGCTGTCACCCATCAGCGCTAAATAATCAATGATCTGCTCCGGCTTCACACCGAACTTTTTCTCAACGCCTTCAGGATCCAGCAAAGTGTCAGTCATCGTGTTAATTAGCATGACATGTTCATTTACCAGCTGTGCCATGTCTTTGTCACCGGTGCTAATTAGAGTAAAGCGCCCCTTTTCTCCGGCCTGTCGGGCCAAAGTACCAATAACATCATCCGCTTCAACATCGTCAATGCATAACAGCGGCAGCCCCATTGCCTTCACAATTTCATGCAAAGGTTCAATTTGTGTGCGTAAGTCATCGGGCATTGGCGGACGGTTTGCTTTGTACTCCTGGTAGATGTCACTACGGAAGGTTTTACCTTTCGCATCAAAAACAACCGCCATATGGCTGGGTTTATAGCGTTTCAATAAGCTTCTCAGCATATTAACAACACCATAAATGGCGCCGGTTGGTTCACCTTTGGAGTTGGTTAAGTGTGGCGGCGCATGAAAGGCGCGGAACAAATAAGAAGAACCATCAACGAGAATAAACGGATTTTCGGGAACAGATGTGGCCATAGTTAAAAACCTAAATTAAGCGTTACCTATAGGATGCCACAGAACGGTAATTCAGACCACTGAGCAAAGTGTGCATAACCTGTTAATAAGTCTGTTAACAATGGGCGATTCCACAGCCGGAAATTGATATTTCCCCGTGTCCAAAATTTACTTAAGTTATTGATAGTGTGGGATTTAAAACGTCAGGCATCCCTAAATGCCTAGTACTTTTTATTATTATGCTTCACTGTGGAAACTATTCTGTTTACGCCTTGAAATGGAAGGAAGTACATCGCAAACAGGTCAAACAGATTACCACAAAATCAGTAATGATCTACTGCCAAATTCCGTTTTTTTATAACCTTTTGTTCCTCATTTCTCTTTACTTATAAAAAGCAAAGAAAAACCTTTTTTAATCAACTAACTACGCCCTCGTAAATGCGCCATAACAAATGCGGTATCGGGGCGTTCGCCGCCCATCCAGAGTTGATAGGATGAGGCTGCCTGCTCAACCAACATACCCAGTCCATCGCTAACATTTTCACAGCCGGCCTGACTCAGCTGCTGCATAAATAAAGTAGGCTCATCAGAGTACATTAAGTCATAACCTGAAGCCCCTTCAGCAAGTTGAGGTGGCAAGGCCAAACGCTGCCCCATTAAACTGCTGCTGGTGGCATTAATCATCAGGTCAATCGGCTCATTAATTTCTGAGGCCGACGAAAGCACCTGAATACGGTCAGCAGCTAACACGCCCAGAGCTTCCAGCTGAGACTTCAGCATCAGTGCTTTATCGATAGTCCGGTTCACTAAATAAATACGGCGGGGCAGTTGCTGTAGCAACAAAGGCAGTATTCCCCGGGCTGAGCCTCCCGAGCCGAAAACAACAAGTGAGTGCTCACTTACTTCAAACCGATTTTTATCAAAGTCTTTAATTAAACCTTCGCCATCGGTATTGTCACCCAACAATTGACCATTCCCCATAGCAACCAAGGTGTTGACCGCACCGGCCTCTTGCGCTCGCCTGGTTAGTTGAGTTGCTAATTCCGCGGCCTGCTGCTTAAAAGGTAGCGTGACATTTAACCCCTTTCCGCCACTGCAAAAGAACCTGGCAATGTTTCGGGAAAATTGCCCGGGAGTCGACAAGTAACGACGATACTCAACCGGATGCTGTTGTGCTTTTGCAAACAACGAGTGAATACGCGGAGACAAGCTGTGCTCAATAGGGTTTCCAAAAACCCCCAGGTGAATAACAGGCTTCATTGGGCTAACCAATTTCGTGGTTTCAGGTAGTAGCTTGTAAGTTTTTCCTCGGCCGATTCCGGTTCCGGATGCCAGTCATATTCCCAACGAGCCAGCGGTGGCATCGACATCAAAATAGACTCGGTTCGGCCTCCCGTTTGTAGCCCGAACAAGGTTCCGCGATCCCAGACAAGGTTAAACTCAACATAGCGTCCACGGCGATAAAGCTGGAAATCTCTCTGCTGCTGCGTATACGGCAAGGCTTTGCGACGCTCAACAATAGGTAAGTAAGCTTTGGCAAATGCATCACCTACAGCTTTTATCACAGCAAAGCACTCTTCAAAAGAACGATCATTAAGGTCGTCAAAGAAAATGCCGCCCACGCCACGAGCTTCATCGCGGTGTTTAAGATAGAAGTAATCGTCACACCAAGCTTTATATTCCGGATAAAGCTTTTCATCAATGCTGTCTAAGGCGTCTTTTGCCTGTTGGTGCCATTCGACAATGTCTTCTTCAAATGGATAAAACGGTGTTAAATCAAAACCGCCGCCAAACCACCAGACCGGTTCTTCACCTTCTTTTTGCGCTATGAAAAACCGCACATTCATATGTACCGTAGGCACCATAGGGTTTTTGGGGTGCATTACCAGAGAAACACCGCAGGCATTGAAGTCTCGGCCTTCCAGTTCAGGACGGTGCGCCGTTGCCGATGCCGGCATTTTCTCACCGTAAACGTGCGAAAACCCGACACCACCCTGCTCAAAAACCTCGCCGTTTTTTATGATTCTGGAACGACCGCCTCCACCGCCGGGGCGATCCCAGCTGTCTTCCTGAAAGCCTTGCTGACCATCAGCTTGCGCTAACTGTTCACAGATAGCATCCTGCAACGACATCAGGTAGCTTTTTACCTGCTTTAAATAGTCACTATGCATCGTCTCTGACAACCTGATTATTAAATGGATTAATGATACGAGTTGGATTAGCAGCTCCACCAGTTGCTTCGTCCATGATCCAGTCGACACTGTCACCAAATTGCAGGCGCACTTCGGCTGCCGTTCTTGCCGGCTCCTGGTCAGTTAAGTTCGCACTGGTGGATACCAAAGCATGACCCAGTGCACGGCATAGCTCTCTGACAGGCTCATGCGCACTAACCCGCACGGCTATCGTGTCTCTGCCGCCAGTTAATAATGGTGACACATTTTTTCTTACCGGCAGAATTAAGGTGACCGGGCCCGGCCAATGAGACAAAACACTGAAACGTTTGTCCTGCGGAATAGCGGAGTCTTCAACAAAAGGAAGTAATTGGCTGTAGTCGGCAGCTATTAAAATGAGCCCTTTTTCAGCAGGCCGCTGTTTCAGACTTAACAATTTTTGAATAGCAACTTCATTGGTTGGGTCACAGCCCAGTCCGAATACTGCTTCTGTCGGGTAGGCAATAACGCCTGTTTTTACTGCGTTATGCGCTGCTTCCCACTTATCTGCCATATTATATCCTCCTCTTAAGGAGTCAGATTATAGCGCGTCCGACTTATAGTCGCATTGCTTTTGCGGGCAGACTTTCCGAATTCCGGCAGCGGACTTCTTTTTCACCAGCAGCGGATACTGGCATTTGGGGCAGGTTTCATCAACCGGTGGTTGATTAACCGTAAACTGGCATTTGGGATACTGATCGCAAGCATAGAATACAGTGCCGCGTCGTGATGTTTTTTGATGAAGCTGACCACTGCCACATTCCGGGCAAGTAATGGTGTTCTCTTCGTCAGCATTGGGCTCGGTCACAAACTCACAGTCGGGAAACCCGCTACAACCAACAAATAAACCATAGCGGCCACTTTTTAATTGCAGCTCTTTACCACACTCCGGGCAAGCAACACCAAGGTCTTCGGGTTCAATTTCAGATTGTTCACGAAGACCTCGTTTATAGTCGCAATCAGGATAACCTGTGCAGCCAAGAAAGCTGTTATGTCCAACATGTTTAATGACCAGCGGTCGCTCACAACGCGGGCAGCGCTCATCTGATGACATTAATGCAAGGGCCCTTCAGCTTCCTCAAACAACAAACCTTCCATCTGATCGTAGGCGGCTTCCTGACCGGGAACGTTAAACAGAACCATCAGTACAACCCATTTCAGGTCATCCAGAGTAAAGTTCGCTGTTTCCAGTTCCATTACGCGATCAATAACCACTTCGCGGGTAGCGAAATCTAACACACCCAGGTTTTCTAAATACATTAAGAAACCACGGCTCTGACTATCTAACCGGGACATTTCCGCCGCTGTATAAATGCGGGTAGACTGCTGCGGGGCAACATCCAGATAAGACTTGGTTTCCATTTCTTGTAAGTCGGCCAAGCGCTCTAACCACGCCAAGGCCTTCTGGATTTCCTGGTGACGGAAACCAGCCCGTGTAAGTTCATTGGTTAACTCATCGTGATCAACCACAACTTCCATTTCGGAATGAATGTAGTTTTCAAACAAGTACATGAGGATATCAAACATACTTTAGCGCCTCCCCACTTTGATATAACCGCCTGGTACGGCTGCCACTAGCCCTTCTAATTCGAGTAACACTATCTTCTCCATGACTTCAGCAACCTCGAGTCCGGACAATTGTACCATGTCATCAATTGTTCGTGGCTCTGAACTCAGACTAGCGAACAATCGATTGTTTGCCAAGCTTTCATCAAGATATTGTGGCTCTTCTGACACCGGGGTTTGAGCCGGGTTAATCGAAAACCACTCAAGAATATCCTGTGGTGTGTTGATTAACTTTGCCCCCTGCTGTATCAGCCAATGACACCCCTGATGCTCCGGCAACAAAACCGACCCGGGAACTGCACCGACTTCACGCCCCTCATTCAATGCGTGTATTGCCGTTGAAAGCGAACCGCTTTTACGTGCGGCTTCAACCACAACAACCGCCTGACTAATACCACTAATAATACGGTTACGGCGGGGAAAATGATCTGTCCTCGCGGTTTGTCCGGGCGGAAACTCAGAAATTAACAGGCCCTGATGGGCAATGAAATCCTGCAAGGCTTTGTTTCGTCTGGGGTAATATTGATCAATTCCGGTTCCCAAAACGGCGATAGTTTTTCCTTTATCTGCGGCAGTTTTGTGCGCCTGCGCATCAATTCCCATTGCCAGGCCACTCACCACAACAATACCCGATGCGACCAGTTTTTCACTGATCCAGTCAGCAACCTGCAGCCCGCTATGGCTCGCTTTTCGACTGCCAACAACCGCCACACAGATTCCCTGAAGCAACTCTTTCCGTCCTCTGTAGTAAAGTAACCAGGGTGGATTGCTTATCGCTTTTAACGATACTGGGTAATCGTCACTGAAGTACGATATAACGCCCTGATAATCATTTAGACACCAGTTTTCAGCGGCTTTCAGCCACCGCGACTCTACCGGTTTTAACGATTGCCCCCATCGCTCAAACAGCATTTGCCAGCTGTCACATTGCCGCGCCGCTTTCTGTACCTTGTTTGATGCACGTGTCATCCCCATTAATACACATAATTCCTGTGTGTTCACAGACTGTCCTTGACCTACCAATTTAAGGTAAACTAAGGGTAGATGAAGATTTGGAGGTTCTAATGGCAAAAATGACGGTTCTGAAATATCCAGACGAACGGTTACGCAAAGTCGCACAGCCGATTGAGAAAGTGGATGACAGCATCCGCTCGGTTATCGATGATATGTTCGAAACCATGTATGAGGAGCAAGGCGTTGGTCTTGCGGCAACTCAGGTGGATGTGCACAAGCGTTTGTTTGTTGCTGACTGCAGCGAAGATCAAAACGAACCGCTGGTATTTATTAACCCGGAGATTACCGAAGCCGAAGGTCATTTCAAAAATGACGAGGGTTGCCTGTCTTTTCCCGGCGTTTATGCAAAAGTAGAACGTGCTGAAAAAATTACGGTTACGGCTTTAGATAAAAACGGTGAGCGTTTCAGTCGTTCGGCAGAAGGCCTTTTAGCTATTTGTATTCAGCACGAAATTGATCACTTAGAGGGCAAGCTCTTTGTCGATTATTTATCGCCACTGAAACGCGAGCGTATTCGTAAAAAATTAGAGAAAGAGCAGCGCCTGGCTGAAAAGTATGCGGCGGAAGCACAGTAATGCGGATAGTCTTTGCAGGCACTCCTGATTTTGCCGCACAACACTTACAGCAATTGCTTGATGAATCTCATCAGATAGTCGGTGTTTACACCCAACCCGACCGCCCTGCCGGGCGCGGTAAGAAGCCGCAGCCGAGCGCCGTTAAGAAACTGGCTATTGAACACCAGTTGCCCGTTTACCAGCCCGAGTCGTTAAAGTCGGACGAGGCTCAGTCGGCTTTAGCTGAGCTCAAACCTGACGTAATGGTCGTTGTTGCTTATGGTTTATTGCTGCCGCAAGCCGTGTTGGATATTCCAACCAAAGGTTGTCTGAATGTCCATGGCTCTTTATTGCCTAGATGGCGAGGTGCAGCTCCTATTCAACGCGCCATTTGGGCGGGAGATTCCGAGTCAGGCGTTTGCATTATGCAGATGGAGGCCGGCCTGGATACAGGCCCGGTACTGCATGAAGAACGATGCGCTATTAGCCCGCAAGAGACCTCCGCTTCGCTTTACCATAAACTTGAAAACCTTGGTCCAAAAGCGTTAATCACAGTATTTGCGGACCTTGAAAGTTATCAGCGCCAGGCCAAACCGCAAAGTGATAGCGACGCCACCTACGCAAAAAAACTGACAAAACAGGAAGGCAAAATAGACTGGACGCAACCGGCCGCATTTATTGAACGCTGCGTACGGGCATTTAACCCCTGGCCCATGAGCTGGTGCCAGTCAGACAATTTGAAGGCTCAACAGAATACGATTAAAATTCATGCCGCTGAATTAGTTCAGGGCGCCAGTAACAAAAGGCCCGGAACTATTATTAACAGCGCGCACGAAGGCATAGACATTGTCACTGGCGATGGCCTTTTACGTATTACCCAAGCACAAATGCCGGGCAAAAAAGTACAACCTGCCAGTACGCTGGTTAATGGCTACAGCAACGTATTTAGCGCCGGACTGGAATTACAATGAGTCAGCATAAAAAATCAGAAGGCAGCGGTCATGGAGCACAAAGCCGGGCGGCGGCTGCGAGCGCACTGTTTCAGGTTTTAGAGAAAGGTGAATCGCTTTCAGCTGCCCTGCCTTATGCAACCAGCAAGTTACCCGATGCGGATAAACGTCTTGCCAGTGCTATTAGCTACGGTGTTTTGCGTGTTCTCCCCAGCCTTAATCGTTTGGTTGGCGCAAAATTGGATAAGCCTCTTAAAGGAAAGTTAAAAATCCTGCATTACTTGTTACTGGTTGGTGCTTATCAGCTGTATTGCCAGCGCATAAAAGATCACGCAGCCGTAAGTGCAACCGTAGAAGCCGCTCGTATACTTGGCAAGCGAAATCATAAAGGCTTAGTTAACGGTATACTACGTCAGTTATTACGTGAAGCTCCCTCAGCCGATGACTCACACCAACGCGAGTTACCCAGTGACTCAATGCAGAATCATCCGCGCTGGTTATTTGATGCCATTAACAATGACCACCCTGAGCATGCAGATAACATCCTAACGGAAAACAATACTCACCCGCCTATGTGGTTACGTGTGAACCAACGGTTTTCCACTCGCGATGACTATTTACGGCAGCTTCAGGATAGCGGCATTGCAGCAGAGGCTGATACCAGCGCAAGCAATGCAATTCAATTGCATTCGCCCTGCCCGGTAGAAAAACTCCCCGGCTTTGCCCGGGGCCATGTGTCTGTGCAGGACAGATCCGCACAGCTGGCTGCAGACTTTTTAAATGTAAACGCTGCCCATCGTGTACTCGACTGCTGCGTCGCTCCCGGCGGTAAGTTATTGCATTTATTAGAACGACACAGCTTTGAGCAACCGGTTCAGGCTATTGATATCGACGCCAAGCGGCTTGAGCGAGTAGATGAAAACCTCGAGCGTGCAGGTTTAAGCGCCGTTGTTCACTGTGCAGACGTCGCCACGACCGATGACTGGTGGGACGGCGAGCAGTTCGATCGCATATTGCTGGATGCGCCCTGCTCTGCCACAGGTGTGATTCGCCGGCACCCGGACATTAAATGGTTACGCCGCGCAGAGGACATCAACGAGCTGGCAAACTTACAGAAGCAGATACTCAGTTCGCTGTGGCCACTACTCAAGCCAGGTGGTGAGCTATTGTATGCAACCTGCTCTATTCTGCGTCAGGAAAACCAAACTCAAATTGAGTCTTTTCTACAGCAGCAATCTGGTGCTAGTCTGATACCTATAACTGCAGAGAATGAGACACTGCAATTGCTTCCCGGACAATATGGCGGGGATGGTTTCTTTTACGCGAGACTGAAGAAAGCCCAATGAAAATAATCATACTCGGTGTTGGCCAGGTCGGCGGCACATTGGCAGAAAACCTGGTTGGTGAGCGTAACGACATCACTATCGTTGATACCAATAACGACTTACTGGACGACTTGCAGGACAAATACGATTTGCGCGTTGTCGTCGGTAACGGCGCTCATCCGGACGTATTGCGTAAAGCCGGTGCAGACGACGCAGATTTGCTGATTGCCGTAACCAGTAGTGATGAAACCAATATGATTGCCTGCCAGGTCGCTTACTCCATTTTTAATACACCGAAAAAGATAGCCCGAATCCGTTCCGAAGAGTATATCCGTTATAAAGATCAGCTATTTCATAACCAGGACGCGCCGGTCGATCACATCATTTCTCCGGAGCAGTTGGTTACTAATTACATCAGACGGCTAATTGATTACCCCGGCGCTTTGCAGGTTATGGAGTTTGCCAACGGTCGCGCCAGTTTGGTTGCGGTCCGGGCTTACTATGGTGGCAAACTCGTTGGGCACGCAATTTCTACCCTGCGGGAGCACATTCCTAATATCGACACTCGAGTCGCGGCCATTTATCGTCAGGGCAAGCCTATCCGCCCGACAGGAACCACCATTATTGAAGCCGATGACGAAGTCTTCTTTATTGCAGATACACGTCATATCAGCACGGTAATGCAAGAGCTACAGAAGCTTGAAGACAAATACCGACGCATTATGATTGTCGGCGGCGGCAACATTGGTGCGGGGCTGGCTAAGCAGCTGGAAGTTGACCACAGGGTCAAGCTGATAGAACGCTCTGAAACGCGCGCAGAAGAGTTGTCACAAAGACTTGAGCACACATTGATTTTCCGCGGCGACGCCTCCGATCAAAAACTGCTGGAAGAAGAGCACGTTGAAGATATCGATGTTTTCATTGCGGTAACCAACGACGACGAAGCAAACATCATGTCGGCTATGCTGGCTAAGCGCATGGGTGCCCGCAAAACCATGGTACTGATTCAGCGCAGTGCATACGTTGACCTGGTTCAGGGCGGGGAAATTGATATTGCCATATCGCCACAACGCGCTACGGTATCAGCCTTGCTCACCCACGTACGCCGTGGGGATATTGTGAACGTCTACTCGCTGCGTAAAGGCGCTGCTGAAGCCATTGAAGCCATTGCACATGGTGATGAAGACACCTCTAAGGTCGTCGGAAAGGCCATTAAAGACATTAAACTTCCGCCGGGCACCACTATTGGCGCCGTTGTTCGTGGGCACGAAGTGCTCATGGCACACAGCGAAACCATTATTCACTCGGACGACCACGTTATTCTGTTCTTGTTGGATAAAAA
>JBNJGQ010000057.1:0-10250 GCA_051747845.1 Pseudomonadota bacterium | reverse complement strand
ATGTTTTGCCCTTGAGCTCTGAGGTAGACTGTTATCAGCTTGCCGATAAGTAGCGCCAGCTCCACCAATTCCATAAAAGGGGATGTCTCACGACATCCCCTTTTTTTCTGTTTCAATAACAAAGCTTATATCTTTTGCTCATGGCTTTTAATGTCAACAACTAAAAAACCACTAGTAACTAATCGATCTACCAGAGCAATTTTTACGTCGTCACTAATTTGATCGGGAATATCACTAACATAGAAGCAGGGCGTCTCAATGATGAACTCGATGCATTTTTGCGCGCCAAGGTGAATAAAAATCTGTTCACCGGGTTGGCAAAAGTCAAGAATGTCTTCGGTAACTGTCAATTCGGACATTGCCAGCGGGTGATGCTTAACTTGTGTTGTCAAAGTAATAGGCTGATTAGATTTGCTGCTGCGTAACTTGGGTAACTCCCGAATCATACGCGTTTTTCTTCGGCTGAGTGCGTGCTTAATAAATGCATCATCCTGACAAGCGTCACTTAGCGCCTTTAGATAGTGACGAATTTGCTCAGGAATTTGAGGGTTGTTTGGTTGCTCGGCTAGACAATCCCCACGCGGACCGAGTCCCATTCTTAAAGGCTTATGTAATTCAGAGTAATGATCTAGCGCTGCGTTGATAGCGTCTCTAATCGTGACGGGAACAAATCCAATAGCAACATGAATAGACTCAGATGTTGACTGTACCGTATGCGCGGTGCCGCGTGGAAGATAAATTAAGTCACCGGGCTTTACATCGACGGTGTGGTAGTTGTTCATCACTGGAGGCTTCTCCCCGGCAGACTTCCATTTATTCGGTAAAACAGGCGGCTCTTCCGAAATAAACCAACGTTTGGTGCCCTCCAACTGAATAACGATTAAATCGACTTCGTCGTGATGAATGGGCGCGTTTCCGCCTTGCTCACTCCAAAAGATAACCACATTAACGGCAGACTGTATTTGCCGCTCCAGCGCACGGGTAAATAGTGTCAGACTGTCGGAAAGATCGGTAACATCAGGGATGCGCACGGTATATCCGGCGTCAAAATACTCCTGAATTAACGCACGAAAAGCGTCCGGACTTTGCACTGCTCGGGCTGCGGGCGCGGGTCCTTTAGGTGCATATGAGTGGCTGGTAAGATTGGGAGCGTATTGAGCAAAGTCTTTGAGTAATTGGTGGCGTGGATTCTGTCCCGCTAAACTCTTCCTTTGATTACTGCCTTCAGCCAACACAAGTGGGTTCTGGCCCAATATATTGTCAAAAAACTGGTCATAGGAGACCGGTGATAATACTGACTCTATTATATCGTTTACGTTTGCGTGCATAAAATGGCTATTTAGTGTTAAAGGGACGCTTCCATATCCTCTTTATCAGCCCGCTAAAAGTCAATTAAAAACTAAATAACATTTGCCATGGCCTATGCCTGATATTATTAATTGGGTGTTGTATGGCTATTTGGAAACCGACCGGGCTTTTTAGTCGACGCCTTATGATCTAATTTCCCCTAATAAGAACTACTATTCAACACATACTTTAGTTAAAGGACTGCGATCATGACTGATAAGATTAAAGCGTTAAGACTGAAAGAGCCGTTTGGGCTTGATAATATTCAGGTGACAGAAATGGATGACCCCGGCCAGCCAGGGCCGGGAGAAATTCGTGTAAAAATAAAAGCGAGCTCGCTTAACTTTCATGATTACGGTGTCGCCTCCGGTTTTATACCGACCGAGGATGGACGCATTCCTATGTCTGACGGAGCCGGTGTCGTGGAAGCTGTTGGCGACGGAGTGGAAGAGTTTGAGGTAGGGGACAATGTCGTTTCTACCTTTTTCCCTTATTGGCAAAGTGGCCCGGCGCCTGTCGGCGACTTCGGCAATACACCGGGTGATGGAATTGATGGCTACGCTAGAGAAGTCGTAGTACGCCCGGGCCATTTCTTCACTCATCAGCCTAAAAATTACAGTCATGCTGAATCAGCCACCCTGACCACGGCTGGCCTGACTGCGTGGCGTGCTTTGGTGGTAGATGGTGGTATTAAGCCGGGTAACACGGTGCTGGTGCTGGGTAGCGGCGGCGTCTCCGTATTCGCCTGCCAGCTAGCGAAAAGCCTGGGTGCAACCGTATTTGCAACTTCATCTTCCAATGACAAGCTGGAACGTTATAAGAAGTTGGGAGCGGATCATCTGATTAACTACAAGGAAGACCATGAATGGGGTAAAACGGTTCGTAAACTGACCAATGGCCGGGGTGTCGATCACGTCATCGAAGTCGGCGGGCCAGGTACCTTGCCTCAATCCATTAATGCGGTCGCCATTGCAGGTCATATTGCGTTAATTGGTGTGCTAACCGGAAGTGAGGGTGAAGTTCCAACCGCTAAATTAATGGCTAAGCAGGCGCGTTTGCAGGGGCTAATTGTTGGCAGTTGCGACCATCAAAAAGACTTTGTGCGCGCCTTAGAGTCCAATGGAGTTAAACCGGTGATTGATAAAACCTTCGTGTTTGAAGAGTTGGCCGACGCCTTTCGTTATGAGGAATCAGGCAAACACTTCGGTAAAATTTGCGTCGAGTTTTAGCCTTATATAGCTCCTGTGCATGCGAGAGCTCCTGATACTCAATCAGGGGCTTTTTTGTGCCAATTGAAAAGACTACTAATAAAGGAAGCACATACGACATCTGAGCATGAAAACCTTATTGGCGGCTGGATAATATTTTAGTAGAATTGTTGCGAAAATGTTATTTTTTCTATCGCTAATCAATACATGGAGGTCGATGTGCGTTTTCTTGGTTTATTGCTGCTCGCGCTTGCGTTTACAAGTCATGCTGAAGTTACGGATTGGATCCCTTTTGAGCTGGACAATGGTCACGTAAGAATTACCGTTGAAGTCGATGGCATTGAAGGCAATGCGATAATTGACTCAGGTTCTCAGCTCAATGTTATTAATAAGAAATTTATAGAAAAGCATGATTTAGAGTACGAAATTTCAACTTTTACGGGCGTTAGCGGCGTTCATCACAAGTCGCGTCAACCTATATATGAAAGCGTTCCAACCCAACTGTTCGGCTCTGAAATGGAGCTTAACCTGGTTGGTGCAAACTTTGGCCACTCAGGTAATGCGCTCATTATTGGTGCTCCGTTTTTACGAAACTTTATTGTGCAGTTTGACTATCCTAGCGGGCGCTTACGCCTAGCGACTCGCGATGCTCTTAACCTGGATGAAGTTGCTAACTTGCCTATGAGAGCTCAAAAAGGGTCGGGTAGGCCATTGGTCCGGCTCACCCTTAATGATGAAAAAGATATTTGGATGATTCTTGATACCGGTAACAGTGGCGGGATTTATATGAAACGAGGTATTGCTGCCAGTAGGGGATGGCTCGATGAGTTTGCGCTGGATAAGACCATGTCACGCGGTGTAAACGGTATTGCTTACACCGATACCTTTACTTTGCCGTCTGTTATTTTTGGACCATTCAAAGTGAAAAATGTGGATGTTGCTGTACCTGTTGCCGGTAAAGAAGCGGACTTTGGCGAACGCTACAAAATTCAACACAGTCGCATAAGGGGCGTTAAGGTTGAGGGCTTAGCCGGCTATGGTGTCTTTAAACACTTTGTCGTTACGCTTGACTACCAAAGTGGCAAAGGGCACGCAGAGCTGCCCTAATTACCGGGTGACTGGCTAACGTACCGAATGCTTCATTATTCGAGCCTTCTGGCGTTGCCAGTCGCGCTCTTTAATGGTGTCGCGTTTATCGTGTGACTTTTTACCCCGGGCTAAAAAGACTTCCACTTTTGCCCATGGACCTTTCCAGTACATAGCTGTTGCCACTATGGAATAGCCTTCACGCTCTGAAGCACCAATAAGTTTATCGAGTTCACGGCGCTTTAACAGCAGTTTACGACTTCGGTCGGGTTCGCAATAAACGTGGCTTGAGGCTTGGTTCAGTGGCTGAATTTCGGCACCCAAAAGGTAAGCCTCGCCATTTTTAATAATGACGTAGCTGTCGCTAATGTTGACCTTGCCAGCCCTTATGCTCTTAATTTCCCAGCCTTGCAAACTAATACCTGCCTCGAACTTGTCTTCGAGGAAGTATTCATGCCGCGCCTTTTTATTACGAGCGATGGTATTGGACGATTGTTGTGGTTTCTTTTTACTCATGGCGGCTATTATACCTATGCGCACTGAAAAGAAAATTGCTTTAAGGGCTTCAAAGCGTTTCTGGTTGCGTTATTATTGCGCAGTTGATTTTAGTTGTAGGGAAAAAAATGCCCAGTATCCAAAAAAGTGCCTTAGTTTCGTACAGCGCCAAACAGATGTTTGATCTTGTTAATCATGTTGAAGCTTATCCGGAATTTGTTCCCGGTTGCGCCGCGTCGCGTGTGCTGGAGTCATCTGGCCAACAAAAAGTGGCTTCGCTAGACATCAGTAAAGCGGGTATCAGTAAAACCTTTACTACCCGAAATACGCTGCACGAACCCGAACGTATTGATATGGACTTAGTAAACGGACCATTTAAAAAATTGACCGGTGGTTGGGTATTTACACCACTGGCTGATGACGCCTGCAAAGTTGAGCTTAAGCTGGATTTTGAATTTTCGAGTCGTTTGCTGGGCATGGCCTTTGGTAAAATATTCAGTGAGGTAACCTCGCGCATGGTCGGTGCTTTTGTTAAACGGGCAGAGCAGGTGTACGGCAACCAACATGGATAAGAAGCTAACCATAGAAGTGGCTTATGCGACGCCCGAAAAACAGGTGTTACTAACGGTGCACCCAGAAGAGGGCGCAACGGTAGAAGAGTGCATCAAAATGTCGGATGTGTTCGAGCATTTTCCGGAAATTGATCTTGAGCAGCAAAAAGTCGGTATTTGGAATAAGACGGTAAAATTGGATTTACAGCCAAGAGACGGCGATCGCATTGAAATTTATCGTCCGCTTATTGCCGATCCCAAAGCCGTACGCAAACGTCGTGCGGAAGAAGCTAAGCAGTCAGGTCGTGCTGATCGTGTTACCGGCGGCAGACCTGACGCAAAACGCCGAGCGCAGGCTGAGGAGTCGAAGCCAGAATGAAGCTGTATATCATGCGTCATGGTGAAGCAAACTACCCACAGGGCAGTTATTCCGATCGCGAACGCCGTTTAACAACCAACGGTGAGCGCGAAGTAATGACTACAACCACTTGGCTGATAGATAAGCAGCCGAAAGTTGACTGTGTTTACGTCAGCCCCTATTTACGGGCGCAACAAACAGCCTCTATTTTGCTGTCACACCTGAAAACGGGAAAACGCCAGGACTGTGATGATATTACGCCCGACGGACATGCAGCTTCGGTTGTCAGTTGGCTCGCAGCAGAAATTCAGGAACATAACTTTGAGACTGTAGTGCTGGTATCGCACATGCCGCTGGTGAGTTATTTGGTACATGAACTGGATGCCAGCGTACAGCCGCCCATTTTTCCTACAGCCGGCATTGCCGTTATCGACTTTTCGCCGGAGACCTTACGAGGTAAATTTCAGCAGTTATTAATAGCGGAGCGCTGTGCGGGCTGACTGTTAGCTTGCCACTTTTAACAGTACCAACAACGAGGCTGCGCCACCCCATTCCAGCGGAGCCTGGTGAAACGCCCTAACATGCGGATGCTGTACTAACCAGTGTGGCAGTTGCTGTTTTAACTTACCACTGCCGTGCCCGTGCATAATGCAGCAACAGTCTATGTGTTCGCGCTCACAGGCCAGTAATAATGCCGCCAACTCCTGGCGTGCCGTAGCTAATGTCATACCGTGTAAGTCAAGTAACAACTCAGGCGTGTAATCGCCCCGACGTAACTGCTTAACCAAATAAGCAGATTCACCTTCGGCAGCAAAACGCACCGGCCCGTCAGCAAAGTGTGCTTCAAAATCGTCAGAAAAGTAATGGCTGGCCGAACGGCTGGCGTCGGCTATTTGCTGTGCACTGGGGTGTTGCGAGAGCTGTCGGCGTTTGCGTAATTCAGCAATTTTCGGTGACTCCGGCGGCAGTTTGTCTTGCTTGATCCGCGCAGCACCTTTCGCGGCTTCACGAAAAAGCTCGATATCGTCTTCCGAGAGTGATGATGACTTACGTTTGTTTGCAACCATGATTGATGAAAACCGCGCTGAATTAAGGTATCTTTAAGGTATTAAGTTTATTCAGTATAAAACATTCGATGGTCGGGAGACAGCCTTTGCAAGTGCGTAATCTGGAACAAGCCATTCAGGAGTTAGTCAGCATTGATGACATTACCCGCTGGAGCGTAACTCAGCTCAACCAGGCAGAGGTGTATTATGGTCATGGTACGGACAATGCGGTTGATGAAGCGCGGGCCTTATTAAGTTACGTCTTAAGACTAAACACCGCTCAACTGGCTGACATGGGCCATTGCCGTCTGCTGAGCTCGGAAAAACAAGAGTTTACTGAGTTACTTAAGCAGCGTATCGAGAAACGTATCCCAACAGCTTACTTGACCCACCAGGCTTGGTTTGCGGGTCTGCCTTTTTATGTTGATGAACGGGTACTGGTACCGCGCTCACCGATAGCGGAGCTTGTTGAAAATGGGTTTCAGCCCTGGCTGACGCAACAACCGCATCGCGTTTTAGATTTATGTACGGGCGGGGGATGCATTGCTGTAGCCTGCGCTTATGCCTTCCCGGAAGCTGAGGTTGACGCGCTGGATATTTCAACCGAAGCACTGGAAGTGGCAGAATTTAATATTGAACAGCACGGCTTAACCCATCAAGTCACACCTATTCAGTCAGATTTATTCGACGCGGTAAAAGCTGAAAAGTACGATTTAATTGTCAGCAACCCACCGTATGTGGATTCTGAAGACATGGCCGATTTACCGCCGGAGTATCTCCACGAACCCGAACTGGGACTGGCAGCCGGTGATGACGGTTTAATTCTGGTCGATAAAATGTTGATGCAAGCGCCAGACTTACTAAACGACGGTGGCCTGTTTGTTTGTGAGGTGGGTAATTCGATGCCGGCCCTTGCCGAAAAATACCCGCTAACACCTTTCACCTGGCTAGAATTTGCAAACGGTGGTGACGGGGTTTTCTTACTGACAAAAGAACAGCTTGTTGAACATAAACAACGAGAGACTAAGGCCAGCTAATGCCAGGAAACAGTTTTGGACAGTTATTTAAAGTTACCACTTTTGGTGAAAGTCATGGCCCTTCGTTGGGTGCCGTTGTGGACGGCTGTCCCGCTGGCCTGGCGCTGACGGAAGCTGATTTACAAGAAGCATTGGATCGCCGCAAACCGGGTCAAAACCGTTACACCACGGCTCGTCGAGAGGCTGATCAGGTTAAGATCCTGTCTGGCGTTTTTGAAGGTGTGACAACAGGCACGCCTATTGGTCTGCTGATAGAAAATACCGACCAACGCAGTCAAGACTACTCTGATATAAAAGACACTTTCCGGCCGGGTCATGCCGACTACACCTACCAACATAAATACGGTGTAAGAGATTATCGAGGCGGCGGTCGCTCTTCAGCTCGTGAAACCGCAATGCGGGTAGCCGCGGGCGCTATAGCTTACAAGCTATTGCAGCAGCAGGGTATCGAGGTGCAGGCCGCGTTGACACAAATGGGTGATGTTGTGGCCAGTAACATTGACTGGCAACAGGTACGCGAGAATGAACTGTTTTGTGGCGATGCCAAGGCGGTGGAGCCTATGCAGGATCTTATTCGTCAACTGAAGAAAGACGGTGACTCGGTTGGCGCTAAAATTCGGGTTCAGGCCACGGGTGTTCCGCCGGGTTGGGGTGAACCGGTTTTTGACCGATTAGACGCTGATTTAGCCAAAGCTTTAATGAGCATTAATGCGGTGAAGGCGGTTAGTATTGGCGACGGTTTTGATGTGGTTAGTCAGCGTGGTAGCGAACATCGCGATGAAATGACACCAGACGGCTTTTTGTCGAACCATGCTGGCGGTGTCTTAGGCGGTATTAGTAGCGGACAACCCGTTTTTGCCGATATTGCGTTAAAGCCCACATCCAGCATTGCTATTAGTGGCCGGACAATTGACCGTTGGGGGAAAGAGCAGGCCATAGTAACCAAAGGCCGTCACGACCCTTGTGTTGGTATACGTGCAGTTCCTATTGTTGAGGCTATGACCAGTCTGGTTTTGGTGGACCATTGGTTGCGTCAGCGCGCGCACAGTTTATTGGCACAAAGCGAAACGCCGGATATTAGTCGTTAAGCAGATATGAGTCAGAAGTCAGAACATCATTACCAGCGCTTAATTCAGGTGTTTGAGCGCTGTTTTAAAGAAGATTACAACACCATATTGGTTGCGGGTGAAGACGAGCCTTACTATCAGCCAGCAACGCAAGAGGGCGAGCATAACCAGGTGGTATTTGCGCATGGGTTTTTCGCTTCAGCACTGCACGAAACGGCTCATTGGTGCATAGCAGGCGAAGCTCGGCGCAAGCAGTTTGATTACGGTTACTGGTATGAACCCGATGGGCGAAATGAAGCCCAGCAAAAGTCTTTCGAACAGGTTGAACGGAAACCGCAAGCTTTGGAATGGTTGTTTTCTTTATGCTGCGGCTTCCCGTTCCAAGTCAGTGTCGATAACCTCAATGGTGTTGAGGTAGACCGGCAGGCGTTTACTGTTAAGGTAGCTGAACAGTTAAATCATCTGCTGGAAGAAAATACATTGCCGCCGCGGGCTACAAAGTTTGCAAAAGCTCTCTGTCACGACTTTAATTGTAACTGGCCTAATCGCCACAAAGTTCTTATTCATTGCGAGTAAACAACAAGGAGTTACTTATGTTTTTAAGAGCGTTATTAGTTACTGTAGCAGTATTAGGCTTATCTGCCTGCGAAACCATGGAAGGTGCGGGGGAAGATATAGAAAATGCGGGTGAAGCAATTCAAGATGAGGCTGATGACGAGTAGCAATGGAAGTAAGTAGTAAACTCACCGTCGGTTTTATTATTAATCCGTATGCCGGTATTGGCGGCGCCTTAGCTTTAAAAGGAAGCGATGGCGCCGATATCCGCGAAAAAGCATTATCTGCCGGTGCTGAGAAAAAAGCATCGAAACGCGCAGAGACTGCATTAGCATTACTCCAACCCTACAAAGAACAGCTGCATTTTTTCACCGCTGAGAGTGAGATGGGGGCAGACAGTCTAAACGCCCTGGGTTTTTCTTTTGAGTCAGTTTATTCAGCCGCCGAATCACCATCTTCTCCTGAAGACACCAAAAAAGCGGTGTCAGAAATTATTACTCATAAGGTCGATATCCTTTTATTTGCCGGAGGTGACGGTACCGCTCGCGATATTTATGAAGTGGTTCCTGAACAGCAACTGGTATTGGGCATACCCGCTGGTGTGAAAATTCACTCGGGGGTTTATGCTATTAGCCCCACAGCCGCGGGGCGAGTCATTGAAAAAATTCTTCAGGGAGAGTTATCAAGTATTCACAATGCCGATGTTATGGATATTGACGAAGAGGCTTTTAGGAAAGGTACGGTAAAAGCCAGACGTTTTGGTGAAATGTCCGTACCGGCGGAGCTGGAATACGTTCAGGCAGTGAAAATGGGCGGCAAAGAAAGCGATGAGCTGGTTCTGGATGACATTGCCGCAGAAGTTATTGAACGCGTCGATGATGAACTTTTAGTAATGGGGTCGGGCTCTACGGTGGAAGCCGTTATGCAGACAATGGGGCACGAGAACACCTTACTTGGCGTTGACTTGGTTCAAAACGATAACTTATTAGCCCGCGATGTTACTGAAAGCCGTTTGTATGACGAAGTGAGTCAGCATAAAACGGGAAGTGTTAAATTGGTTATTACCCTAATAGGTGGACAAGGTCATTTATTCGGCCGGGGAAATCAGCAGTTGAGCCCTAGAGTTATTCGCCATATTGGTAAAGACAATATATGGGTCGTTGCAACGAAGACGAAGCTGCAGTCGCTGAATAATAAGCCGCTGCGGGTCGATACCGGCGATGCTGAATTAGACTGTGCGCTTTCAGGAACCATCCGGGTAATTACCGGCTACCACGACGAAGTTCTTATGCCGGTGGCAGCCGTCAATTAGTCTCGGTCGTTTATTTAGAACTGAGACTTAGGCATATGGACAACTAAGCCGTCCAACTCGTCAGTTATTTCTATTTGGCAGCTAAGCCGGCTGTTTTCCTGTGGTTCCATGACCATATCGATCATATCTTCTTCCTGCTCTGACGGAGCAGGGAGCTTATCCTGCCACTCGGGCGGAATATAGCAATG
>JBNJGQ010000056.1:0-10581 GCA_051747845.1 Pseudomonadota bacterium | reverse complement strand
CCCCATTGTTATTGGCATAGGTAATAACAGCAGGAGAAATATACTATGGCGGAAGCCGGTCAAATGGAAAAACATGGATTTCAGACAGAAGTAAAACAACTGCTTCACCTGATGATCCATTCTCTGTATTCCAATAAAGAAATTTTCTTACGCGAACTGGTCTCAAATGCGTCAGATGCGGCGGATAAGTTGCGCTTTAAAGCTTTAAGCGACAACTCCCTGTACGGCGACGACAGTGACTTGCACGTCCGTGTTTCTGTTGATAAAGACAGCCGTACCATCACTATCAGCGACAATGGCGTTGGTATGACACGTGACGATGTGATGAACAACCTGGGGACGATAGCTAAGTCAGGCACCGCTGAATTCTTTGGTCAATTGTCTGGCGACGAAGCAAAAGACAGTAAGCTTATTGGTCAGTTTGGTGTTGGTTTCTATTCTGCCTTTATTGTTGCCGATGAAGTGACTGTAAGAACACGTTCGGCGCTTAACAAAGATGCTCCGGCTGTCGAATGGCGTTCACAGGGCGAAGGCGAATTCGAAATTGCCGAAATTGAGAAAGCCCGCCGCGGTACTGATATTATTTTACATTTGAAAGATGATGCCGATGAGTTTCTTGATGAGAACCGTCTGCGCGGCATTATCAACAAATATTCAGAGCATTTGAGTATTCCTGTCCAAATGTGGAAAGAGCCTGTGCCGGAATCAGAAGACGACGAAGGCAACAAGATTGAAGGCCAGCCTGGTGAGTGGGAAACCGTTAACTCTGGTAAGGCACTGTGGACTCGTGACAAGTCAGAAATCACTGATGAAGAATACAAAGAGTTTTATAAAACCGTCGCGCATGACTTTGATGAGCCACTGTTGTGGAGCCATAATAAAGTTGAAGGTGCCACCGAATATACCAACTTACTGTATATTCCTAAACGCGCTCCGTGGGACTTGTGGAACCGCGAGCAACAGCACGGTGTTAAGCTTTATGTGAAGCGTGTATTCATTATGGATGACGCTGAGCAGTTAATGCCGACTTACCTGCGTTTTGTGCGTGGGTTGGTGGACTCAAACGACTTGCCACTGAACGTTTCGCGCGAAATTCTGCAGGACAATAAAATAACTCGTGCTATGCGTAACGGCAGCACCAAAAAAGTACTGCAGATGCTGAAGAAGCTGGCAAAAGATGATAAAGAACAGTATCAACAGTTCTGGGATACTTTCGGTAATGTTCTGAAAGAAGGCCCGGCAGAAGATCATACCAACCGTGAACGTATCGCTGAACTTCTGCGGTTTGCTTCAACTCACAATGAAGGGGCTGTTCAGTCAGTTAGCCTGGACGACTACATAGAACGCATGAAAGAAGGTCAGGATAAAATCTTCTATATTGTGGCTGACAGCTACGAAGCGGCAAGAAATAATCCGGCGCTGGAAATCTTCAATAAGAAAGGCATTGAAGTTCTACTGCTTTCTGAACGTATCGATGAGTGGTTAATGAGCCACCTGACAGAGTTTAAAGAAAAGCAATTGCAGTCGGTTACTCGTGGTGATCTGGACTTAGGTGAACTGGACGACGAGGAAGACAAAGCTGAACAGGAAAAAGCCGAAGAAGCCTTCAAAGAAAACCTTGAGCGCTTTGAAAAAGCATTAGGCGATAAAGTGAAGAAGGTTCGCGTAACGCACCGGTTAACGGACTCCCCAGCCTGTATCATTACCGATGACAATGATATGAGCACGCAAATGGCTAAGTTGATGGAAGCGGCTGGACAGCCCGTTCCTGAAACTAAGTATATCTTTGAAGTGAACCCTGAACATCCATTGGTAGAGCGGATGCTGACCAAGGATGAAGGCACATTTAAAGAATGGGCCGAAGTCTTACTGGATCAGGCTACTTTGGCAGAACGGGGCAACCTGAAAGACCCGGCCTCTTTTGTCACCCGCCTTAATAAATTAATGCTAAACGCTTAATTTTGCATCTACTGCTGCGGGTAAGTCATTGCCCGCAGCGTCTTTCTGAGCTTGTAATAGCCCGCCTGTCAGGGTAAAGTTCGGGGCAGACTTTTGAATCATACAAAGAGGTTTTCTATGCGCATTATTTTGTTAGGCGCCCCGGGAGCTGGAAAAGGAACTCAGGCACAGTTTCTGATGAACACTTTTGGGATCCCTCAAATTTCCACTGGTGATATGCTGCGTTCAGCAATAAAATCGGGTTCGGAATTGGGTAAAAAAGCCAAACAAGTGATGGATGCCGGGCAACTAGTGTCTGACGATATCATTATTGAGTTGGTTAAAGAACGCATTGCCGAGCCGGATTGCCAGAATGGCTTTTTGCTTGATGGTTTCCCGAGAACCATTCCACAAGCCGATGCAATGCGTGATAACGGTATTGAAATTGATTATGTGCTGGAATTTGATGTTCCGGACGAAATTATCGTTGATCGTATGAGCGGGCGTCGTGTCCACCCTGGGTCAGGTCGTGTTTATCATATTGAGCACAATCCGCCGAAAGTAGATGGCAAAGATGATGAGACTGGTGAAGAGCTGGTGATTCGCCCGGACGACCAGGAGCAAACGGTTCGCAAACGTTTGTCGGTTTACCATGAGCAGACAGAGCCTTTAGTTGAGTATTATCAGAAGCTGTCTGAGGAAGGTAAAACTGAGTACCACAAGATTGATGGTACACAGCCTGTCGACAAAGTCAGTGAGCAGCTTGGCGACTTGCTTAGAAAATAACAGGTTCAGCAAAAGGCTCACATGGTGAGCCTTTTTTGATGAAGCCGACTAACAAAGAAAAATTAGGGGCAACAAGTGACATCACAACTTACAATTACCGGTTTTTATGCCGGCGTCTTGACGTTAATTTACCTTGCCTTAGCGGCGCGTATTATCCGCTTACGCTGGAAGCACAGAGTCGGTATTGGTACCGGTGAGGCTCAGGACTTAAAAGCCGCCGTTCGCATTCATGGCAACTTTATTGAATATGTGCCGTTGGCTCTTATTCTCTTTGCTATGATGGAAGTTCAGAATGCGCCTTTAGGTTTATTGCATGGCTTAGGTATTGCGCTGGTTATCGCTCGTTTATGCCATGCCATAGGGTTAACTCGCAGCGTAGGCGTTAGCCTGCCAAGAACCATTGGTGTATTAACAACTTTTGCCGTTTTGCTATTAGCTGCTGGCTACGGTATCGGCCAGTTTGTTGGTGTCAGTTTATCTTAAAGTGAAGCTATGTCGGAATTAGAACCCGGAATTCATTTATATGGCGAGCAACAAAATCCTCCGGTGATTTTGTTGCACAGCTCGCAAAGTGCCAGTACACAGTGGCGCGCTCTGTTAAAAGACTTAGCGAGCAGCCACTTTGTTATCGCGGTTGATCTACTCGGTTATGGCCAGGCGCCTAAAGTTGAGTTTACGGCGAACTTTCGCCTGGAGCAGGAGCTGCCACGTATTCTTTCTGCTGTAGAAAACTTGCAGCTGAAGCAGCCCGTTCAACTGGTCGGGCACTCATACGGCGGTGCCGTTGCGCTAAAACTGGCGCTAGAGAAGCCGTTTAAGATTGCCGACGTGGTGGTTTATGAGCCGGTTGCCTTTCATGTACTGCCGGATGATTCACCAGGTATGCTGGAAATTCAGGAAATTAGTCAGGCAATGCATGGTAGAGATGCGAAAGAATGTACTCGCACTTTTGTCGACTATTGGAACGATGCCGGCTATTTCGATGCACTGCCTGAGCGAATTCAGCAGCTAATGGTTGCCCAGGCCGATAAAGTGGCGCTGGACTTTGATGCACTGCTTAACGAGCCAAGACGCCTGGCTGACTACAGTGGTGTTGACCAGAACCTGCTGTTGTTGCAGGGCGAGCACACTCGACGCAGTGCTAAAGCGGTTGCTGAGGCGTTGTCCACGGTTTTACCTAATATTACGAGAGAGTCGGTTGCTGCCGGGCATATGGGCCCATTAACGCACCCCGCGGACGTTAACCAGCGTATTCTGCGCTTTTTGCGCAACCAACCTCATTAACCCAGAGAATAAGAACGAGTGAACTGGTGGAGCAATAACAAAGACGAGTGTCGTAAACTGGCCAAACTGACCGGGCCCATTCTGGTTGCCCAGCTCACTCAAATGTTAATGAGTGTGGTCGACACGGTTATGGCAGGGCGCAAGGGTGCGCTTGACTTGGCTGCGGTGTCTGTTGGCGGCAGTATTTTTGTGCCCGCCACTTTATTGGTGTTCGGTCTGGCTCTGGCATTAGCTCCAATTATCTCTCATCTCGACGGCTCAAATTCGCATCGCCGTGTTGCCAATATACTGCAGCAAGGCTTGTATGCTTGTGCCATTGTCGGAGTCATTACCTTAATCGGAATGTCCTCCGCCCCTTGGTTATTGGATATTATGGAAGTGGAAGACGACTTCCGCGCCATTACGCTGGACTACCTGTTCTATATAGCCTGGGGTATACCCGGCTTTGTTATTTATGCGGTACTAAGAAACTTCTGCGAAGGTATGTCGAATACCATGCCATCGCTTATCATTGGCTTTATTGGCTTACTGATCAACATACCGGCAAACTATGTCTTTGTTTACGGTGAATTTGGCATGCCGGAGCTGGGTGGTGCGGGTTGTGGTCTTGCTACAGCTATAGTGCTGTGGGGCATGGCTTTTTCTATGGCCATTTATACCTTTACCGCCAAACGTTACAAACGATTAAGGTTACTGCGCCGCTGGTATCGTCCGAACTGGGATGATGTCACCTACGTTATACGCATTGGCTTTCCTATCTCTATGTCGCTGTTTTTTGAGGTCAGCCTGTTTGCGGCGGTCGCCTTGTTGATAGCTCCTCTGGGGCCAACGGTCGTCTCTGCCCATCAAATTGCTCTGAACATCAGTTCACTGGTGTATATGGTGCCGCTGAGTATCTCTATGGCAGTAACGTTACGGGTCGGCTTTGCGCTGGGAGCTGGCGACCCGAAAAACGCTATGCTGAGCTTTAAAATTGCTATGCTGTTTGGTGGAGCGTTCGCAACGGTCAATGGGCTTATCATGTATTTGGGCGGTGGCTGGTTGGCAAGCCTCTATACGCCTGACCAGGGCATTATTAATTTGGCGGCTACCCTTATGGGGCTGGCGGCTATATTCACCGTGTCAGATACTTTCCAGGCCATTTCAATAGGTACATTGCGTGGTTATAAAGACACCAAGTATCCGATGATCCTGGCTTTTATTTCATACTGGCCGTTTGGTTTAAGTGTCGGTTTCATCTTGGGGCGTACCGACTGGGTGGTGCCAGCAATGGGCGCCGCAGGTTTCTGGATAGGCTTTATCAGCGGTTTAAGTGTTGCTGCTGTCCTCTTATCTTTGCGCTTACGCCGCGTATCACGTCGATACGAGCGTAAGCACTTCCGTGAGCAGTTAAACAGTACCGCTTAACTGCGGCGTTTAGCTAACACCTCTAGCACGTCTTCCAGGCTAAGCTCATTGGCTCGCAACGCAACCAGCAAATGATAAAGTAAATCCGCGCTTTCATTAACCAGCTCGTCTTTATCGGCAGTTGCCGCGGCCAGGGCGACTTCAACGCCTTCTTCACCGACTTTTTGGGCAACTCGTTTTAACCCTTTGGTAAACAAACTAGCGGTATAGCTTTCACTGGCATCCGCGCCTTTACGACTGTCAATAAGCGCATCCAACTCGTGCAGTAAAGGTTTAGGTGCTTCTGCAAAGCAGCTGCGGTTGCCTAAGTGGCAGGTAGGACCATCAGGCAAAGCCTGAACCAATAAGGCGTCGTTATCGCAGTCCGAATAAATACCTTCAAGCTGAAGGTAGTTTTTCGAGCTTTCGCCCTTAGTCCATAAACGCTCTTTACTGCGGCTGTAAAACGTTGTTTTGCCGGTTGCTAAGCTCTCTTTAACCGCGTCAGCGTTCATATAGGCCTGCATCAGGACTTCACCGGTTAAAGCGTGTTGTACCGTGCAGGGGAGCAGACCCGACATTTTCTCCCAGGCAAGTTGGTCTATCGTCTCTAACTTAATTTTCATTATGTCTCCTGACCCGCTTCTATAGGGCGAACAGCAACATTATTAGCCGCCATAGCGGTTTTTACGTCGCTAATACTGAATATATTCTTATGAAAAACCGACGCTGCCAGTGCACCATCAACTTTCGCTTGCTGAAAGGCATCGACAAAATGCTGAATTTCGCCGGCGCCGCCGGACGCTATTAAAGGTACAGAACAGTATTCACGTAACGCTGACAACTGAGGGATATCGTAGCCCCGGCGAACACCGTCCTGATTCATACAATTCAGAACAATTTCACCGGCACCACGTGAGATAACTTCTTGCAGCCAGTCTTTTGTTTGCCACGCTGATTTACGAGACTTATTCTCGTCACCGGTAAACTGGTGGACTTCGTATTGATCAGACTGCTCGTTATAAAAGCTGTCTATACCAATAACAATGCATTGCTGACCAAACTCCTCGACCAGGGTATTGATCAAATCTGGGTTAAGCAGAGCAGGCGAGTTAATGGAAATTTTATCCGCTCCCATAGACAGCATGGTCTGTGCCTGCTCAACCGAGCGGATGCCACCGGCCACAGTGAATGGAATATTAATTTCGCGAGCTACTCGTTCCACCCAGGACTTATCTACCGTGCGTCCGTCTGCCGATGCCGTAATGTCATAAAACACCAACTCGTCGGCGCCGCTTTCTGCGTAACGTTTAGCCAGAGGCTGAATGTCCCCAATAACCTCATGGTTCCGGAACTTAACTCCTTTCACCACTTGTCCGTCACGAACATCCAGACAGGGTATTACGCGTTTTGCCAACATGCCAGTGCCTCCTCCATTGTGAAAGCGCCGGTAAGTAAAGACTTACCCAAAATAACCGAGTCACAGTTTGCGGCTTTCAAATCTTTAAGATCATCTAAGCAACTGACACCGCCGGATGCCTGCCAGACCACTTTTGGGTAAAGTGATTTGTAGCGCTTATAGAGCTCGACATTTGTGCCTGTCATGGTGCCGTCTTTACTGATATCGGTACAAAGCACATGCCGGCAACCTAAATCCAAATAGCGGTTCAGAATATCATCCAGTGTATGCGTGCTGGCCTCTTGCCAGCCGTGCGTAGCCACCATAGCATTGCCATCTGCGTCAATATTGACATCCAGAGCAAGGACTATTTTTTCAGGTCCGTAAGTCTCGAACCAACGAGTGACTTTATCCGGGTTATTCACCGCTGTTGAACCAATTACAGCACGTTCAATGCCGGCTTCAAATAAGGCTTCCAAATCCGCACTTGTCCGTATTCCGCCTCCTGCCTGACACTGCATACCTGACTCTGATGCCAGCTTAGTCAGCAAGGTTTGTTGCCGTCTGTCAGGATCTTTGGCACCGTCTAAATCCACCAGGTGCAGCCATTTTGCACCTGCTTCAGCATAAAGCTGAGCCTGGCCTAAAGGCGTTAAATCAAATTCAGTTTTTTTTGCAAAGTCACCCTGATACAGGCGGACCACTTTACCGTCAATTAAATCCAGGGCTGGTATCAGCATAATTCTAACTCCAAAAAACGTTCCAACAGAGCTTCGCCCGTCTTACCTGAGCGTTCGGGGTGAAACTGCGCACCAAAATAGTTGTTGTGCCGTATCATAGAAGCAAATCGCTCACCGTATTCACTGCTGGCGATAGTGTATTCATCAACCGCTACGGCAAAGCTGTGTACGAAATAACAGTAGCTGTCATTTCCTTGGACCAACGGGTTGTCTGCCGTTGGCTGTAAAGTATTCCAGCCCATGTGCGGCAACGGAAGACCATACTCGCGAAGGCGTTTGGTTTTTGCCGGAATCAGGTTTAGACAGTCAACGTCACCTTCTTCTGAGTGTGAGGTCAGTAGCTGCATACCCAGACAAATACCCAGCACTGGCTGGGTTAATTCCCGCAGCGGCTCAACGAGCTGTTTTCGCTGCAAGTTACGCATAGCCGCTGCGGCGGTGCCCACGCCTGGTAAAATCACACGGTCGGCAGCGCGTATTTGTTCGGCGTTATCGGTAATAAGTACTGAGTAGCCCAGACGTTCCACTGCAAAGCGGACAGATGTCAGGTTGGCACACTCGGTATCGACAATCACTACCTTCATGCCAGCATCCCCTTACTAGAAGGCAACTGTTGGTCTCCAGTTTTTGTTATCGCCTGGCGCAGTGCCCGGCCAAACACCTTAAACAGGCTTTCGACCTGGTGGTGGGTATTACCCTCGCTGGTCGACAAGTGCAGACTCATTGCCATGGCGTCGGTTAACGAGCGAAAGAAGTGTTCAACCATTTCGGTGGATAACTCACCCACTTTGTCGCGAGTGAAATCCGCTTCCCACTTCAAATAGGGGCGCCCGGATAAATCGATCAGACATTCCGCCCGGCATTCATCCATAGGCAGAGCAAAACCAAAGCGGCCAATACCACGTTTGTCACCCAGAGCTGAGCGCAATGCCTGACCCAACGCTAAAGCGGTGTCTTCAATGGTGTGGTGATCGTCAATGTGCAAGTCACCCTTAACTTTTACCGAAAGCGAGAAGCCTGCGTGTGTGGCTATCTGCTCAAGCATGTGATCAAAAAAGCCAATGCCGGTATCAAATTCGCGCGGTGCCTGACTGTCCAAATCCACTTTAATATTGATGTCCGTTTCCCGGGTGGTGCGGGTAACCGAAGCTGTGCGTGGGTTGTCAAGTAGCTGGTGAACAATGGCATCCCAGTTAAGTTCGTTACGGCTGTAACGCAGGCCTTCAATCCCCATATTTTCTGCCAGTTGCAGGTCGGTTTCACGGTCGCCAATAACGTAGGAATTGGTAAAGTCGACGCGGCCTTCTTTCAGATAGGGCCTCACCAGCCCCAGCGCCGGCTTACGGCAGCTGCAGTTATCACTGTCAAAGTGGGGGCAGATCAAAACATCGTCAAAGCGAATGCCTTGTGACTTAAACACCGACATCATTAGGTTGTGAGGTGCATCAAAATCAGCTTGCGGAAAGCTATCCGTACCCAGTCCGTCCTGGTTGGATACCATCACCAACTGATAACCAGCCTGTTGCAGTTTCAGCAAAGCCGATACTACGTTCGGCTCAAACACCAGTTTCTCAACGCTGTCCAACTGTTTGTCGCTGGCAGGCTCTTCAACCAGAGTTCCGTCACGGTCGATGAATAAAATAGGCTTTTGGCTCATGAAAAATAATCCTTTAACTGTTGAATCAGCTCATCATTTTCGGCTGCACTACCAATGGTTATGCGAACAACGGTGTTTAGGCCCCGTTGCGCTGACTGATTACGTATTAATAACCCCTTATCGGCCAGGGCAGAGACTAAGTCAGCAGCATCTTCACACTGGTACAGCAAAAAGTTCGTGTCACTTTCTGCCACCAATGTCATTGGCGTCTGCTCCAGAGCGACTTCAACACGTTTGCGCTCAGATACTAGTGTAGACACCTGCTGCCGAAGCCGTTCCAGCGAGCTTGTTTGCAAGGCTTGAATGGCAATTTGCACCGTTGGATCGGGTAGTGGATAGGGGGCAAGAACTTTCTGTAGTAACCCAATAATCTCTTCACTGGCTAATAGAAAGCCGCAACGAATGCCGGCCAGAGCAAAGGCTTTAGACAAGGTGCGTAGCACTACCAGGTTCGGGTATCGTTTCAGCCAACCGGCAACGCTGCTGCCAGAGCTAAATTCAATATAGGCTTCGTCGACAACGACAATCGAGCTTGGAGAGTGCTGTAGTACTTGCTCGATGTCATCCGGATTCAACCTGTTACCCAGAGGGTTTGAAGGTGAACATAAGAAGATAACCTTAGACTCAGCCGCAGCGTCTATCACGGACTCGGTGTCCAGTTGCCAGCTCTTCAGTAAAGGGATTTCATTCACGCCAACGGCAAAGGTTTGAGCCGAAATAGCGTACATGCCGTAAGTCGGCGGGCAAATCAGTACCTTGTCCTGACCCGGTTCACAAAAGGCTCGTATCAGTAATTCAATACCTTCATCCGAACCGCGGCTACTTAGCACCTGTGAAGCTTCAACTCCGGCGTATTCAGCGTAGGCCTGATTCAGTGGCTTAGACTGAAACTCCGGGTAACGGTTAAGCTTGCCGTCATCAACCGAGTAGGGGTTATTGTACGGAGACTCGTTTGCGTTCAGCCAGATATTGCCGCCGCTCATAATGCGCCGCGCGGACGCGTAAGGCGTTAGCTGCTTCAGGTGCTGGCGCTGTAACTGATCAACAAAGCTCATAAACTGCTCTCCGTACGAATAGTAACGGCGCGTTTGTGCGCGTCTAAACCTTCAACGTCAGCCAGAGTCGTAATGGCTTCTGCTAACTGGCGCAGTCCGTCCTGGCTGGCTTCCTGTACCGTATAACGACGGTAAAAATCGATCAGCCCAAGGCTGCTGTAATTGCGGGCATAGCCGTAGGTTGGCAGTACGTGGTTGGTGCCGGTGGCGTAATCTCCACCGGACTCTGGTGTATAATGTCCGACAAAGACAGAGCCTGCACGGGTTAACTGTGGTAGCAGATCACGCGCGTTATCCGTCTGAATAGAAAGGTGCTCAGGCGCATAGGTTTCGCTA
>JBNJGQ010000055.1:0-10599 GCA_051747845.1 Pseudomonadota bacterium | reverse complement strand
GTCGGTAGTGTCGTAACAATGCCACCCGTTAGCTTGACCAGTGACACCTCGGTGCAGGAAGCGGCAAAGCTGATGTCCAGCAACGGTATATCGTCTGTGCTGGTTGTTGATGATACACAGCTTGTGGGAATCTTAACGGACAGAGACCTGAGAAACCGCGTTGTGGCTGAAGGGTTACCACTTGACGTTCGCGTTGCCGCGGTAATGACGCAGTTACCTGAGTCTGTTTATGAGAACCGTTCATTAATGGATGCCCTAACGACAATGACATCCAGTAACATCCATCATTTGCCTGTAGTTAACGATCAAAATCAACCTGTGGGCATGGTTACGGCTACCGACTTAATCAGACAGCAGCGTAGTGATCCGGTATTTCTCATTAGTGCCATTCGTAAAGCCAGTAGCAAAGAGCAGTTGATAGAAGAGGCTCAAAAGCTTCCGGATTATCTGCAGACTTTTGCCAGTCGCGTAAAACAAACTTCAATACTGGGGCGCCTTATGGCGTCAGTTACCGACGGTATGACACGCCAGCTGATACAGTTGTACGAACAAGAGAATGGCGCTGCCCCGGCTGCATACAGTTGGCTCGCATTTGGCTCGCAGGGAAGGGAAGACCAAACGTTAAGTTCGGACCAGGACAATGGTCTGTTATTGAGTAACGGTTTAACCGATAAACAAAAAGACTGGTTTGCTGGTTTGGGAGAGTATGTTTGCGAAGGGCTAAATGAATGCGGTATTCCCTCATGTCCGGGCAATATCATGGCGTCGAACCCTGATTGTCGCGGCACAATAGATGAATGGAAAAAACGTTTTACTAGCTGGATAGAAAGCCCGACACCTAAGGCTCTGATGTATTGCCAGATATTTTTTGACAGCCGCCCGGTGGTGGGGCCCGGTAAGTTCTATCAGGAGTATCGCAAGCAAATAGCTGATTTAGCCAAGAACGAAATGTTTTTAGGAAACCTGGCTATTTTAGTCAATAAAATAAGTGTTCCGCTTGGACTTTTTAACCGGTTGCGTACAGAAGACACGGATGATGGCGACACTATTGATATCAAGCGCTACGGAATTGCACTTATTAATGATATTGCGCGCATCTATTCTCTGCAGTCAGGGCTGACATCGCCGAGTACGCCCGCACGACTGGCAGCTTTAAAAGGGAGCAAGCTACTAAATCGACGCGATAACCAGTCGCTGCTCGAAGCTTGGGAGTTTTTGACTCAACTGAGGTTGAATCATCAACTAAAAGTTTGGGGAACGGATAAACCCAAAAACGCAATAGACCCGGATGAGCTGAGCACCTTATCGAGGCGCCAATTAAAAACCGCATTTAAAATAATTAAAGAAGCGCAGCAAGGCGTAGGTCTTAAATTTAGTCGTCAGGGCTATTAATATGGCGCAATGGCTGCAAAAGTTGGCTCATTGGTACGATCGGCGGCAAAAGCTAAAACGCCCCTGGCAAGAGCTGCGGTATGTTGCGCTGGACATTGAAAGCACCGGGTTAGATCCAAAGAAACATCAAATATTGTCGATTGCGTGGATGACCATACATCCACCAGTAATGCACTATGGCAATGCTCAATATCATGTTTTTGCTCACGGCCAAGAGCTTGAATTAGGTCAAAGCCCGACTATTCACGGTTTAACCCAGCTAGATTTTTTGCATAGCTCAGAGCCTAAGCAAACGTTCGGCATGTTAAGCCGGGCTTTGAATGATGCTGTATTAGTTTGCCACCACAAAGGCATGGACTGGCGGTTTTTGAAGCATATTGAAGCAGAGTACGGGACTCCGTTTAAGCCGTTGGCAATTTTCGATACATTAGCTTTTGAAAAAAACAAACTTGAGCGTAACCCTCAACAACCCATTCAAGGCGGACAGTTAACGTTGAGTGCTTGCCGAAAGCGCTATAACTTGCCCGACTACCATGCTCACCACGCACTTACAGATACTCAGGCTTGTGCAGAACTTTTTCTGGCGCAATGCTATTCGACTGGAGATGAGAATCAAAAGGTTACTTCAGTCTTAAAAAGGGCGTCTTGATTTAACAGTTGAATGACAATTCAATAAACTCCTAAGCAAAAAATGTCATCAAAATGTATAAATTAAAAACGCTACTTTTTAGACCTTTACAACCCTGAAATATCTGTTAATTAAGTTGAAACTATTGTTAATTATATTAATAAAAAAGGCTTAAAAACAACCTAATAGGTTAATTTTTAACCGAACAGTTCCCGGGGTTAAAGAAAAGAACTTAACTCCTATTGAAATGAAATCCCTGCGGCGTTAAAAGGTTGTAACCGAAAACACGATGCACCTTCCAAAAACGATAAGTGTGTCGTCGGTTTCATGTTGCTTTCGCCAATCAAGCAACTAAAAAATAATGTTCCAGGGAGTAATTTCAATGAACAATAGTACTTTTCGTAAAAGCTTAACGGCTGCAGCTATTGCAACCACATTAGGCTTTCCGGCACTAGTTGCTGCACAAGAAGCAGGAGCTAATGATGTCGAGCGTATTCAGGTAACAGGTTCGCGTATTAAACGCACAGACACTGAAAGCGCAAGCCCAATCACTGTTTTTGATTCTGAAGCAATTGAAAACTCAGGCTTCACCAGCATGGAAAAGTTCATCCATAACATTCCTTCCATGAATGGTGGTTACAACGGCTCAAACACAAACAACGGCTCTGTTGGTTTCGCTTCTGCTAACTTACGTGGTCTGGGTTCAGCTCGTACGCTGATCTTGATCAACGGCCGTCGTTACGCTTCAGGTGATTTAAACTCAATCCCTATGGCCTACATTGAGCGTGTTGAAGTATTACGTGACGGTGCATCAACTATCTACGGTTCTGATGCTATCGCCGGTGTAATCAACTTTATCACTAAGAAAGATTTTGAAGGTGCGGAGTTCTCAGCTCAGTACGACCTAACAGGTGAAGGCGACGGCGAAACCACTAAGGTTTCTGGTGTTATCGGCGCTACCAGCGATAAAGGCAACGTAACTTTAGCGCTTGAATATCAAAACCGTAACCCAATCTGGCAGGGTGACCGTGACTTCTCTCGTTATCCTCTGAGCGAATCAGGCGGCGAAGTAGTACGTGGTGGGTCTTCAACTATCCCTTACGGTAGCTGGTCTGCAGCTGATGAAGACTCTCAGTATAACTCAGGTAACGCTGGCTCAAGCTTTGTTGTTGACCCTGATACAGGCGAAGTTCGTCCGTATGACGGCCAACAAGACGCTTACAACTTTGCTCCTGCAAGCTACATGGTTACACCGCAGGACATTTTCTCAATTAACGCATCTGCAAACTACGAGTTAACTCGTGACGTTTCAGCATTTATGGAAGGTGGTTTCACTAACCGTCAGTCTGACCAGCTAATGGCTGCAGAAGGTACTTTCTGGGGACCTACAGTTGCAGGTGATCACCCTGACAACCCAATCGGTGAAGACCTATACATCTATCGTCGTCTTGCTGAAACTGGCGGGCGTTCGTTTACCCAGGACTTCTCTGACTACCGTATGGTATTCGGACTGGAAGGTTACCTGGATAACGGTTGGTCATGGGATATCTCATACAACTACGCTCGTTATGTTGACAGTCGTGTAGAGTATGGTCGTTCAAACCCAGAACGTATCGGTAACTTGTTAGATCCAACACTGTGTGACGCAGATGAAGAGTGCCCTGGTTTATGGAACCCGTTCCAGGAAGGTACCTTCTCACAAGAATTCCAGGATTACGCAACAATTCCTAACTCGCCAGTTGACCGTGCTACTACGAAACAGTTAATGGCTAACTTAACTGGTGACACCGGTTCATTTGGTTTACCTGCAGGTCCAATCTCATGGGCAGTCGGCGTTGAGAAGCGCTGGGAAGAATATCAGAACCAGCCAGATGGCGGCGCAATCTTAGGCCAAATCTACAGCGTTGCTGCAGAGCCAACTGAAGGTTCTTACGATGTTCAGGAAGCTTACATGGAAATCAATGCGCCATTGTTAGCTGGAAAGCCAGGTGTAGAGCGTCTTGACCTGTCTGCAGCGGTACGTCGTTCTGATTACGACTTCCTTGATGCACAAACGACCACTAAATTCGGTTTAGAGTATGTACCAACTACAGGTACATTGGTTCGTGCAACCTTTGCTGAAGGCTTCCGTGCACCAGGTATCGGTGATTTGTATGCACCACAAGTTGAATCAAACATCAGCTACACAGATCCATGTATCGACTACGGTACAGGTAGCCAGAGCCAGACAGTTAAAGACAACTGTGCAGCCGAAGGCCTGCCTGGCGACTTCAGTCTGGACAATAACCAGTCATCTACACTGGTCGGCGGTAACCCGGATCTGAAGCCTGAAACCTCTGAAAGCTTCACCTTAGGTGTTGTTTATCAACCAGAGTTCATCGAGAACTTCAGTGTTGCACTTGACTACTACGACATCGAAATTGAAGACGGTTTAGGTGCACCAAGCACTTCAGCTATTATCTCTGAGTGTTATAACAGCGAAGACTTCTCAGCGAATTCTTGTGACCTAATCTTAGGTGCAGATGCTGTAGGTCGTCCTGGTTACTCAGGTTCTGAGTTCCGTGACTCTCAAGGTTACATGGCTGGTATCCTTGCTGGTACTGCAAACATCTCAACCTTCACGACTTCAGGTTTTGACTTTGACGTAAACTGGGCAACTGACCTGGGTGACGGCATGTTTAACCTGCGTGTTGACGGTACTGTATTAGATGAGTACACATACTTGGCACAAGAAGGTGCGGAAGCTCTTGAACTGGCCGGAAAATTCGGTGCAGACACTAACTTTGGTGGCCGTGTGGCAGCATTCCCTGAGTTACGTACAAACCTGACTATGGGTTATCAAGTAGGTGACTTTGACTGGAGCTGGATCACTCGTTACCAAGACGGTGTAACCGACATCAACTACGATTCGGATGATCTGTCAGGCGAAGTAGGAAGCTACGTATATCACGACGTACAGATGAACTACTTCTTGAGCGATACAACCACCTTTACTCTTGGTGCGCGTAACGTGTTTGACAAACAGCCTCCATACGTTACTAACAATAACGATATGAATACCTTGAACTCTTCTTATGACACTGCTGGTCAATACTGGTATGGTCGTATCAGCATGAAGTTCTAAGGCCTGACAACGTTAGTTGTTTAAAAAACCCAGCTTCGGCTGGGTTTTTTTATGGCAGAATAAGAGAATGTTATTATGATTCGGCTAAGACAAAACTAACAATAAGGGAAGGAAATGACGCAAAGTAATCCGTGGAGTTTTTTTTGGCAGAAAGGTGCCAAGGCGAGTTTTTTAGATGACAGCTCACGTTTACCCGCTTACCAAATGCGAAAGTTTTGGTTTGAACGCATGGATGAAAATGATGTGAAGCAGCCTATTGTGGACATCGGTACCGGTAACGGCATTGTTGTTCAGTGGTTAAACGAGTATGCAAAAGAAAAGAGCAAAAAAATTGACGTACAAGGCATAGATTCTGCTCAACTGAATCCATCTAATGCGGAGTTAAAAGTTGAGGGTGACATGCCCTATGAAAGTTTTCGGCTGCCTTCCAACAAAAAGGTGGGTACTTTTGTTTCGCATTACGGGTTGGAATACGGTGATATGGCTGAGGGGTTGAAGAACCTTAATGCTCAGCTAAAGCGTGGCGGTATGCTTATCGCTCTGGTTCACTCAAAAGAGTCTGTGATTTATAAGAAAAGCGATGCAATTTATGAACTAATGCCTTCGGTGATTAAGCAGCTTAAGAAGTCAGTTATGCCATTACAGGACGCCTTGTTAAAACATGGCCCTAAAAACTTGCCGCGTTCGGCGTTGCAGACGCAACAGTTACTTAATCAATTTGTTCGTAAGCACGAGCGTAACTCTTCATTTCATGCCATGAACTTTGTGCCCGCTACTAAGCACTTATTGAATGCAGCAGCGGAAGGAAATGAAACTGAGTCACGTCAGGTTCTTAACGGGTATATGGATTCATTAAATGCGCATAAGGCAAGAACCAAAACCTTACTTAAGGCAACTGAGCAGTTAGGAAGCATGGAAGAAACTCAAAAGCAATTTGAAGCTGCGGGTTTTAAGAAAGTTACCGTGCAACAGGTGCAATTCCCTGAAAGTGGTGTGTTCGGGAACTGCGTCATTGCTTTTAAGTGAATTTTTGTTTCTGAGGTAGGCCACCTTTTGTGGCCTTGTTAACACTTCATGTAACAAAGCCAACAAAATTAGAACGAAAAGTTTACAAGCTATTAACTTCCTGTTAAATTTTAAGCAGCTTCTATTAAAGAAGCGGCATAATAAAAACGTTCCAGGGAGTTTTTACTCATGAAAAATATGACATTTCGAAAAAGCTTAACGGCTGCAGCAGTTGCTGCGTCTTTAGGCTTTCCTGCATTAGCAGTTGCACAAGACAATCAAAATGACACTGATACGACTGCAGAAGAAGTAGAACGTATTCAGGTTACAGGTTCTCGTATTAAACGTACGGACTTAGAAACTGCATCTCCTGTAGAGATGGTATCTTCTGAAGAAGTTAAAGCATCTGGTTTCACCCGTGTGGAAGACTTGATGGCAACTTTACCGCAGTTGGAAACAGCGGCACAGAACTCGTTTGTTGCTAATGGCGCAGCGGGTGTCGCAAACCTTGATTTACGTGGTTTGGGCGCTAACCGTACTTTGGTACTGGTAAACGGTCGCCGTTTACAGCCAGGTGGTGTTTATTCACAGGCTGCTGACGTTAACCAAATCCCAACAGCTCTTATTGAGCGCGTTGAAGTATTAACCGGTGGTGGTTCTTCTACCTACGGTTCTGACGCTGTTGCTGGTGTTGTTAACTTCGTAATGAAGAAAGACATCGAAGGTTTTGAAGTGACTTTAGGTACTTCAGGTTATCAACACGATAACAGCAACAGTTACATGCAAGGCTTGATGGATGATGCTGGCTTTGATTATCCAGAAGGCGGCTCTGGCGTTGATGGTAAAACATACACCGTTGATGTTTCAGGCGGCAGTATGTTTGCTGGCGGTAAAGGTAGTGCAAGCTTCTATGCAACTTTCCGTACAAACGAAGAGCTATTACAAGCTGAACGAGACTACTCTTCTTGTGCTCTGAACGGTGCGGGTACTGCTTGTGGTGGTTCTGCCACGGCTCCAGTTCCTAACTTCTATTTTTCACCGATTGAAGGTGGTGAGCCAAACTTCGATGAAGAAGTTTTCTGGTCACTGACTGAAGATGGTAGTTTTTCACCGTTTAGTGACAACGTATATAACTACGCACCAATCAACCACTTCATGCGTCCGAACGACCGTTACACTTTCGGTTCATTCGTAAACTATGAAGCAAATGATAACTTCCGTCCTTATTTAGAAACTAGTTACATGCACGACCGCACAGCGGGTCAAATTGCACAGTCTGGTATCTTCTTCCAGAATTTTGCGTTCGACGTAGACAGTGATGTATTCAGCGATGGACAGCGTCAGCAGTTCGAAGATCAATTCGGTGCCGATACTGACCAAGTGATGGCTTACATTGGTAAGCGTAATGTTGAAGGTGGTCCTCGTATCAACAACCTTGAGCACAACTCATACCGCATCGTTGCTGGTGCAACTGGTGAGCTGAGCGCAATGTGGGAATACGATGTATCTTTCCAGTACGGCTCAACCCAGTCGTCTTCGGTATACATTAATGACTTCTACGTGCCTCGTATGCCTCAAGTATTGGGTGCAGCGGGCGCAGATGAGTGTGGTGAAGACTGTATCCCATACGACGTTTTCACTTACCAGGGTGTAACTGGCGAATCAGCTGATGCATTGGGCGGTACAGCTATTTTGACCGGTTTAACAACTCAGCGTATTGTTAACGCGTTTGTAACTGGTGAAACAGGCTTTAGCATGCCGTCGTCTAACTACAATGTTGCAGCGGTATTTGGTGCTGAAAGCCGCGAAGTTGACTTCGAACGTGTTGCTGACGAAGTTTACCAACTGGGTGCTCTTGCAGGCCAGGGTGGTCCAACAGACAGCTTAATTGGTGGTTACAACGTTTCTGAAGTATTCACAGAAATTAATGTACCATTAGTTGAAGACGCTAGCTGGGCAAACAACCTGCAGGTTGATTTAGGCTACCGTTACTCTGACTACAGTTCATCTGGTGGTGAACCTGCTTACAAATTTGGTCTAGACTGGCAGGTTAACGACGACTATAAAGTTCGTGGTACATATAACCGTGCAGTTCGCGCGCCAAACGTTGCAGAACTGTTTGCAACGCAAGGTTTAGGTTTGTGGGCTGGTGTTGACCCGTGTGCCGGTGGTGACCCTGAGTACACTCAAGAACAGTGTGGAAACACCGGAATGAGCTCAGGACAATATGGCAACGTATCTGCTAACCCTGCAGGTCAGTACAACGCTATTTTGGGTGGTAACCCAGACCTACAGCCGGAGCTTGCAGATACTGTAACTTTCGGTCTTGTTGGTAACCCAACCGATAACTTCAACTTCTCAATCGACTACTGGAACATTGAGATGGAAGACCGCATCGGTGCGATTTCATCTGAGCTTATCATCCGTCAGTGTGCGGAAACTGGTGATGCTCAATGGTGTGACTCGATCACTCGTAGCCCATCAGGCGACTTGTGGCGTGGTACCGAAGGTTATGTTACCGCAACCAGCGTTAACCTGGCTGAGTCGACCAACAGTGGTATCGATACCAACATGAACTACAACACCGAAATTGGTGGTGGTCAGTTAGGTATTAGCTTAACTGGTACGTACTACATGACCAAAGAAACTACAACGGTTCCTGGTTTGACTGGTACTACAATTGACTGTGCAGGTGTTATCAGCTCAGACTGTTTCCCACAACCTGAATGGCGTCATTCAATGAACTTCACGTACAGTACAGGTGACTGGTGGAGCGTAGGTGCTAAATGGCGTTATCTTGGTTCAGTTGACTATGATGGAGACACTGACGAGCTAATCGGCGACGGTTTAGGTTCTACTAGCTACATCGATCTAAACGCAAACTTCGACGTTACAGAAAACGTTTCTGTACTGTTGGGTATGAACAACGCGTTAGATAAAGAACCTACAATTGTTGGTGATGTTAACAGCCTGAACGGTAACACTCTTGCTGGTTACCACGATGCGCTAGGACGTTATGTATTCGGTAGCGTAACTTTCCGCTTCTAAGAGACTATCGCTTAGGCGAATACAGTTCTTAAAAATAAAGGCGACCTTCGGGTCGCCTTTTTGCGTTCTATCTGGTGTCTATTTAGCTACTCACACAATGGGGAAGTTGTGTTATTGTAAAAACATTGTCAAAAAGTTGTTTGTTATTACTATGTCTCAACTCGCTCAAGAATTCCAAAAAGCCGTTAATGCTTTACAGCAAAACGATTTTACACAAGCTGAGAAAATTGCCAGTCAGTTAAATCAGCATGCCCCTAACCACCCGGATATTTTGCATTTATTGGCTCTTGCGGTTAAGCAAAGGCACCCGTCTAAAGCAGCGGATTACTTTGCTCAAAGCTTAAGAGCTAACCCTAAGCAACCCAGTGTTTTGTCGAACTACGCTAACTTTTTACAGAGTAACCAGCAGCTAGCGGCGGCAAAGCAGAACTATATTAAAGCTCTGCAAATAAACTCGAAACTGCCAGACGCCTGGTACAATTTGGCATCGCTTCATTATCAGTCAAAAGATTACTTAGCAGCTATAGAGGCGGCGACTAAGACACTACAACAAAAATCGGACTTCAAAAATGCGGTGATTCTTAAGGCTCGTTCCGAACTAGACTATAAGTTGTTTGATAAGGCAGAAAAGACACTTGCAAAAGCGCTCCAGCAATGGCCTCAGGAACCGTCGTTATTGTTTAACTTAGCTCTGGTTTATCGTTACACCGAGCGAACGGAGTCAGCCCGGGAAATTTTAGAACAATTACGTGGAAAATTTGACGAAGCGCAGCGTCAGTTCCAACTAGGCTGTCTTGCTTATGATGATAACGACTTTGAACAGGCAGAGCAGCTGTTATTGCAAACCATAAAGCTTCAAAATGATTTTGTTCCGGCGCACGAGGCTATTAATAAGCTTTACTGGGAGCATGACCACCAAGAGAAGTTTTTGGTTTCTTTCCGGGAATCGTTGAAAACTCAGCCCGACTCCTTGTCGCTAGCTTATGGGTACCTGGCTCACTTGCTTCGTTCCAAACAATATGAACAAGCCGATGCAGAGATAGAAACGTTTCTTAACCGCTTTGGCGATGTGCACAGCTTGCTGCATATGAAAGGAACTCAGTGCTTGCGGAAGGGAAACATTGAAGAAGCTTCGGTTCTGTTTGATAAAGTGTTGGAGCAACAGCCCCGGCACCCGCGCTACTTAATAGATAAGGCCAATGTTCTGCTTAGGCAGCAGGCGTACGATAAGGCTTTTCAATTGTTAAATCGCGCTCATGAGAATCAGCCGCTTAATCAGGAGATACACGCCTTTAAAGGCTTGTGTATGAAACTAAGCGGTAAAGAGCAAGAAGAAAAATACCTTAATAATTACGATGACTATGTCAAAGTGGGTTATTTACCTGCGCCCGATGGTTATGAG